>CAZCCX010000192.1:0-4524 GCA_964497115.1 uncultured Desulfobacteraceae bacterium | reverse complement strand
GCTAGCTTTCTCTTAGAATGGTCCATGACTCATGACTCCTTTTGCGTACGCCTTCCACAATTCTACCGACACAAACATACCTATTACCTGGGAAGGATGATATTGTAGCTCAGAATTATAAACACTCAGAGCCAATTGTAAAGGGTCAAATGTGAACTTCTTCTCAAAGCAGGACTAATTCGACATGTAATTTCTATCTGAACCGAAACCTCAATTTATTAGCTAAATACTATGGATTGTGTAACGTGTCAACAAGAATCGCAACATATTGCGAATTTTTTTAGTGGAGAGTCCTCTTCGAAGAAATATATCGACAAATGGGAGTTGCCTCCCCTCAAAAGCCGGGTCGACCCTGAAGAGGATAGAGAGTCTGAGGAGGCATCAAGATGGATAAGCTTGTCAAAATAGGCGTAATTTCTTAGTATTATAAAAAAGTAGGGATCAGGGGTAAATGAGAGCGCTCTATTCAGAACGCCTTTGAGGGTGTCCTTGTGAGAAACAACCATGTCCGCTTTATAGCTCTGGGAGATCGCTTACGAGGTGTTCCAGAGGTCATGACCCTCGGGGTGAAGCCCAACTTCCATGACTATCCCCCTCACGAAAGGGGTTTGATTTTAGAGGCTCCGCTTATCCTATACCCCAGCCTCAATTATGCCCAGTTTTTCACAACCCTGGGCAAGAGAATTTTCCCTAGTCTGGAGACATACCTCTACGCTGACGAAAAAATCAAACAGACGACGCTCTTTAACATGTTGAATATACCCCACCCACGAACAAAGATATATTATCACCTTCACCATGGGGATATATTAAAGGAATTCAGTTTCCCTTTCATTGCAAAGTTACCCAGGGCCTCTGCCCAAGGAAGGGGGGTCTTCAAGGTCGACAATGAAGACGCGCTTGAAAAATACTTGCAACTCACCCATGTGGCCTATATACAGGAGTACCTGTCCCACGATAAGGATTTAAGGGTTATTCTTATTAATCATAAGCCGATCCTGGCCTACTGGCGAATCCCCCCCCCTGGTAGTTTTAAGACCAATATCTTCCAGGGAGGATCTTTCAGCTTTGAAAACATCCCTTCGGAGGCGGTGGAGTTGGCTCAAGACTTTTCAAGAAAGTGCAAGTTCAATGATGTAGGTCTTGATTTTATACAACACAACAAAAAGTGGTATTTGATCGAGACAAACATGAAATACGGACGCAAGGGTCTGCGGATGAAAGGCATGGACCTCAAAAAGATTATAAGGCAAAAACTTCTTTCGGGAGAACTGTTTTAGCTTGCCGCACATGTTCAAGCGAATTCCGAATGCGGGTACAAGAGTCTGGAGATGAGAGGAAAACGTAAACTTAAAATATTGGCTTATACCTTAGGGTTCCTCTTTCTGTCGCTACTTGCTTACCTCATAACCCTCTACATTCAGGTCTCTGCAGATGCATCCGACCGAATAGAGAGAGGCGTTATCGACAGCATTACCTTCTCTGAAAGCCCAGTCTATTATGACGATGGAGAATCCCCTATCGGTGTGTTTTTTGAAAAGACACATCGCCAATACATCCGTTATGAAGAAATCCCGAAGACCTTTATCAAGGCCCTCATAGCGGCCGAAGACAAGAACTTTTTCGAGCACCTCGGTTTCGATATCCTTGCCATCGCCCGGGCACAAATCAGTGGCTTTGGGGGGGGGAGTACCATTACACAGCAGACAGCCAAAAATATTTTCAAACGGCAAAAGACGTCTTATAGGACCAAGTTAAAGGAATTGATCCAGGCCCTGCTCCTCGAAAAAGAATATTCAAAAGAAGAAATTCTTGAGATGTATATTAACCAGTCCATCACAATAGGGGGTTTTGGCAGTGGGCTGAGCATAGCAGCCCAATATTTCTTTGATAAAGACCCTCAGAACCTCGACCTGACTGAATCCGCTTTCCTCGCAGGTTACATAAATCTGCCGTCCAGATACAACCCATTCATCAAAAAAACAGAATCAGAGAAAGAAAAGACCAAGCAAATAGCCAAGAAACGCAAGGATTACGTCCTTGCAGCTATGCGAAGAAATGAGTTTATCGCAGAAGAGGAATATTTGAAGGCAAAAGAAATGGAGGTCCCCTTCAAAGAAGGGAAGGTGACCTATGATTTGACTGTTCTACTTGACTATGTCCGTGAACAAATTGAATCGGACTATTTCAGGGCAATCTTACTGGAGCAGGGAATAGAAAACATTGCCACCTCCGGCATCAACATATACACCTCTATCAACAAGGAAATCCAGGAAGGTTCGCTGAGGAGCCTTAGACGTCATTTATCTCAGTTGGATGTCAGGCTCTCAGGATATAGCCGTCATCCTGTACAAGAAGGTTTCAATGGTGCGCCAGGCAAGAATCTGAAAAGATCAAATTCGAAGCTCCCCTTTCTTTGCCGTATCACCCATATCAACAGTGACCCGCAAAACCCCTCTATCGTTGTGGCCTGGGACAAAGGCGGGGGCATCATCAATTATGAGGGGTTTAGGGAGATAGGAGATGCCTGGCTGAAATGGAAACAGGGGAGTTGGGCCGTTTTTGACAAACGCCATGTTCCAGAACTCCTCGAGACACTTAAGGTAGGAGATGAGGTCGAGGTTCAGGTCATGGGCGAGGCAAAGGACAATGGCCAAACGAGGTACATGTTGTCAAGAAAACCCGAGTTAGAGGGGGGAATCGTTGTCTTGCATAAAGGTATGATAAAGGCGATGGTGGGCGGATTTGAAGATCGGTTCTTTAACCGGGCAGCAGATGCCAAGAGGCAGTTGGGCTCCATCTTCAAGCCCCTGGTCTACACGGCAGCCCTGGGACTTAAGTGGAACAGCCTTGAAGAACTCACGAACATGAGAGAGCTATTTCATTTTCAAAATACGTTCTATAAACCAAGGGATCACGAGCCCGGGCCTGACCAGGTATCCATGCTTTGGGCTGGCGCTGAATCGGAGAACATTGCCACGGTTTGGCTCCTCTGTCATCTTACGGACAAGCTGAATATGGGCGAATTCCGTCAAGTAGTCGAACTCCTCGGCCTGGCCAAAAAAAAGAATGAATCCTACGAAGCGTACACAAGAAGAATTCGTGATGAGCACGGCGTGGTGGTCAACAGAGAGGCCAGGTTGGAAGCGGCTTTCAATGAGGCAAAAAGAGAAATAGAAACAGACTTGATATTCATGGGCCATGAAGATGCCCTCAGAAATGTCCGTCGTCTTCATTATAGTATCAAAGCGAATGAGCTAAATCTCAAAGACCCTGATGAGAACTTCATTCATCGTCTGGACTTCCAAAACCTCAGAATTTCAAATATTAACATGAAGGCAGACTTAAA
Source organism: uncultured Desulfobacteraceae bacterium (assembly GCA_964497115.1). GTDB lineage: Bacteria > Desulfobacterota > DSM-4660 > Desulfatiglandales > HGW-15 > JAFGFY01. Next base: position 1,175 of record CAZCCX010000192.1, on the reverse strand, counting down.
AAGGGCTCGGAATGTCCTTGATTCATACGCCGAGAACCGCACTTCAGCTTTGACGGAAGACCTTTTAGAGGCGTTGCGCCATTTCTACTTCACGCTAGACCCAAAGGGTAATATCAGATTGGTCTATACGGATGTGCGACCTTTAATCAATGAGAACGGCTTGCACTCGATAACTCCCCAATGGATTCTGGACAGAAAAGTCGTTTTACCCATAGAGGAGATATGGATAGACGGGGTTATTCCTTCTCAAGCGGTCGATCTGCTTCATAAGCGGCTCACAGACAATTATGAGAGGCTCAAGGAGCGTAGGCCCTATGATTTGGAAGTCCTTTCCAATGTCAGGGATTTCAGGGTACTTGTCAATTTGTCCTACGTCAAACGTGCCTCCGAAATAATGGGAATTTCCTCGAGGCTGGAGCCGGTCCTCTCATTTCCTTTTGGCGTGAATTCCATAAGCATTATCGAAGCGGCCTTGGCCTATCATTCGATCATGACAAGGGACATTTATCCTCTCGCCGAAAATATGACACCCGGGATGGTTCCCATAATCACCAAAATCGTCGACCGCGAAGGCGAGACCATTTGGGAGTACCACCCTCAAAAAAGGCATATTTTGGCCGTTAAGGTCTCCAGGCTGGTATCTGAAATACTTCGTATGGTGATACAGGAAGGGACCGGAGGGATGGCTAGAAATGCCGTAAAACTGTCTGTAAGAGTGGATGGAGACGACGTCCATATCCCCATACCGGCCTTTGGAAAAACAGGAACCGCGGATCTTAACACGAATTCGAGCTTTGTCGGCTTTATCCCCGGATTGGCAAGAGATTCAAGCCGTCTGGATAATCGAGAGGGCTACGTCATTGCTGGTTATGTGGGATACGATGACAATCGCCCCATGGAAGGGGAACATATCTCTATTTATGGATCTTCAGGGGCCCTTCCCATCTGGATTGAAACGGCAAATGTCATTGTCAACAGTCATATCTTCAAAGAAGGCCTCCAGTTTGCAGATCTGATCTTTAATATGCCGTCGATTCCTGTGATGAATGAGGAGGGACTGATCCCTGTGGAGGTTTCCACAACGACAGGGCTGCTCCTCGGAAATGAGGATGATAAGGGGGCGGGAAACGTGACGCAGACATGGGCTCACGCGGAGAAGAAAGAGGGTATCATAG
>CAZCCX010000191.1:0-4526 GCA_964497115.1 uncultured Desulfobacteraceae bacterium | reverse complement strand
ATCACCATTCTCTTCGTGTGCGGGAATATCTCTTAATAATTCGTACTCATTAACCGGATGAACCAAATTGCTTTTCTGGAGGTGTTGTTTAAACAACAGGTTAGCTAATGGATATAAGCGAATGATGTCATACAAAAGTCCTATCTTTTTTCAGCAAATCCCAACTGGCCCATCAAAGGAAACACACCAAGAATCCCCTTCTTGTTTTTGCTCCAGAGTGTGTAGAATGTTGCTACTAAATGGTAACGAATTTCTTCTTATGGAACATTTTTTTCATATCCCAAGGGTATGAATGCTAAATTTGAGTTAAAAAGCATAGAACAAACGAAATATTCCAACTGTAACATATGTTTGGTATAATTATTGCAGAAGTTGTATCAGGTTCAGCGAGCATAGTCTCTGTGGAGGGGAAAGTTGAACTTGAGATGTTATAGAAGACTCCTGCTATAGCGAGGCGGAAGGCTCAGCGTATGACGGAAGCGGAGAGAAGAAAGCATAAGCGGTTTCGATCCAAAGAAGGTGCCTACGCTGTTCTCAGCGGCCCTGTGAGTAAGATAGGGCAGATCTTAGATATTTGCAGAGGCGGACTTGCGTTTCGGTATATCGATATCGGGGATCGACCAAGAGAAACCTGTGTGTTGGAAATCTTGAGGGAGGATAACGCTTTTCGTCTGAAGAATGTTGGCTTCAAAATCATCTCTGATCTGGATGCCTCCAAAGATTTCCCATTTAGTACCATCCCCATGAGGAGATGTGGGGGACAACTTACGGGACTGAGTGACAGACAGATATATGATCTGGAATATCTGATTGAGAGCTTAACGGAACCTGAGGCTTAGACCAGGCAAATGGAGAAAATTCAAAACAGAGGGACATCCATTGACCGACGAATGGGCAGCAATAGACGCAGAGCACATCATCCCGATTACTCCATAAAGGGAGGAGTTGAGCGGAGGGATTTCAAAGAACGTAGAGCAGGAAAGGAGCGTCGACAAGACTGGGTGGAAGCCGATGAGTGGGTGAGCGTCTTTGTTGGCGAATAGGCGGACTTGCAGCATATGGCGAAAATCGCTAGTCAGGGCGCAGGTCAGCGTTTGCAGATCCCTGACCCAGATGAGTCAGACCTACAAGGTAAGGAGAAATGAACAGAAAGTGTGATCTATCGCCGGAAAAGAAACCCGATTTTGCTTCTACTGAATCACGCATCAAAGATGTGATCCGGTCTCTCCAGGAAGTGGAGAAGGCCCTAGAGAAGATCGATAGAGATAGGAAGGAATCTGCCTCTTCATACCTTAAATAGACATAAATCAAGAAAAACCAAACGGTTGTGGGAGACTGCATATGGCGGGCTTGAATGAGGGATTAAACGAATCAGACGTAACGTCTCGTCTGTTTGCGTTGATCGGAAAGATGAGCGATGAAGAGCGGCAGGGTCTGCTGGATGAAATAGAGACAAGGCCCTTTCTCAGGAAAAGGCGACACAATAGGAAACCCTATTTTTCAGTCGTCGATTACAGCGCTCAAGATTACCCCTTTGCCGACTTCATCCAGAACATAGCCGCCGAAGGTATGTTTATTTCAACCTCCACGCCTTTTTCCTTTGGACAGGAGGTGTTTTTGGCCTTTCCCCTTCCCGTTTCCCAAGAGCATATCACCGTTCCGGGGGAAGTCGTCCGGATCGTGGAGGAAGGAATAGGGGTCAAATTCAAGACTTTTGACCAGGAGTTAAAAAGGAAGATCAAAAAGGCTGTGGATATGATCGAATAGGGGGCGGGCTCAGTCTGTCAATTCCAGGTGAATTGACGAATCCAGACTTCCGCCTTTTCCACGTGTGTTACTTCCTTCCCCATTCTTGTTAAATGGGAAATCCAGACAAGAATTCCTCTCCAACTTTTCAGAAGTTTATTCTCCCATCTAGTTTTATCTAGACACTCCACCTCTTGTGGAGGACCCGGAAAGGTCCTACCGTTCCGGCGAGAAACAAGACGGTTGCTTTGTATGTGAGGAATGCTCAATGGACGGAGGCTTTTCTTAGGTTCCGAGGCTCCCGAACTGCTCTTTTCAGTGACGTATCTGCGAGGAAATCTTGCTTCCTCCGTTGTTCTCCCGCTCTGCGGGAATAGTCTTATTCCGCCCTTCATCAGCTCCAGCAGGAGCACGGAGGACGGGCCCGATCTCGTGAATCTTATCTCTTATTTCGTCTCAGAAAGATATTGAAAAAATGGTCCTTATAGGCTAGAAGTTTCTTAATCAGAGTGAGGAGTCTGACACTCCTTGAGAGGCGGATATATGAAGATCGCGATAAGTGGAAAGGGCGGTGTGGGGAAAACCACCTTTGCCTCTTTTCTGGTCAGGGCTTTGGCGGATCAGGGGAAGAAGGTGCTTGCCATCGATGCAGATCCCGATGCCAACCTTGCGCAGGCCCTTGGGGTTCCGGGAGGCGCAGAGATGGTCCCTATCTCAGAGATGAAGGACCTCATCGAAGAAAGGACGGAGTCCAAAGTGGGCACTATGGGTGGCTTTTTCAAATTGAATCCCAAAGTGGATGATCTCCCTGAAAAACTCTCAATCGAAGTTGATGGAGTGAAAGTCATGGTCCTGGGCGGGGTAAAAAAGGGGGGGGCTGGGTGCATATGCGCCGAAAGCACCCTTCTGAAAAACCTTGTGAGGCACCTGGTCCTGGGCCGTGACGAGGTCGTCATTCTGGACATGGAGGCCGGACTGGAACACCTGGGACGGGGTACGGCCATGGCCGTCGATAGGTTGATCGTGGTGGTGGAGCCGGGAAGGCGCAGTATCGAAACAGCCCATCAGATCCAGCGAATGGCGGCTGATATTGGCCTTGAAAAACTGAGCTTGCTGGGGAATAAGATTCGATCTGAAAAGGACAGGGAATATTTGGAATCATCAATATCTGATCTTCAATTCCTCGGGTTTATCCCATTCAGGGAGAATATCATTGAGGCAGATCTGGAAGGGCTTCCTCCCTTTGAGAAGGATCAGGAGGGACTGGAGGCCGTAAGAGCTATGATTGACAAGTTGGAAGCATAGAGTCACTGAACAACACTAAGGTTGAGTCACGATAAACTACATAAGAGGAGATTTTTAATGGGAAAGAGGATTTACAATTTTAACGCTGGTCCTGCAGCGTTGCCACTCCCCGTGCTGGAAGAAATTCAGGCCGAGTTTGTTGATTATAGGGGCTCGGGCATGTCCGTGACCGAGATGAGCCACCGCTCCAAGTGGTTTGACGATATCATTAATGAGGCTGTGGAAAGGACAAAAAGGCTCTTGAATCTGGATGATCAATTTGATGTCTTGTTCATTCAGGGGGGCGCCAGTCTTCAGTTTTGCATGATCCCCATGAACCTTGCCCTTGAGGGCAAGCCTGTGGAGTATCTCAATACGGGGACTTGGTCGACCAAGGCCATTAAAGAGGCCCAGATTCAGGGAAAAGACGTCGATGTGATCGCCTCTTCGGAGGACAAGGACTTCTCTTATATCCCAAAGGATTTTGAGGTCAACGAGAATGCGGCCTATCTTCATTTTACATCCAATAACACCATTAAGGGGACCCAGTGGGCCGAGTTTCCCAAGGCCGGGGACGTGCCTTTGATGTGTGACATGTCATCGGACATCATGAGCCGCCCTTTTGACGTCAAACCCTTTGGTCTCGTCTATGCCGGGGCCCAGAAGAATATCGGCCCCTCCGGAGCCGCCCTGGCGATCCTCAGAAAAGACATGCTGGATAGGGTGCCGGACGGCCTGCCGAGCATGTTGAAGTACTCCACTTATGCGGGGAAGAATTCCATGTACAACACCCCTTCCTGCTTTGTAATCTATGCCATCAGCCTGGTTCTTCAGTGGTTGGAGGAGACTATCGGCGGGTTGGAAAAGATGGAGCAGATCAATAAAGAGAAAGCCGGGACCCTCTACGATTATATTGACCGGTCAGATTTCTACCGTGGAACTGCCGAGAAAGAAAGCCGATCCCTAATGAACGTGACTTTCCGGCTCCCCAGTGAGGAGTTGGAGGCAAGATTTGTGGCCGAAGCCTTGAAACAGGATATGGGCGGGCTCAAGGGCCACCGTTCTGTGGGCGGATGCAGGGCCTCAATCTATAACGGCATGGGGATGGATGGGGTCAAGACCCTTGTGGATTTTATGAAAGAGTTTGAAAACAAAGAGGGGTGATTATTGGGATTCAAGGTTGAGATGTTCAGTGTTCAAGCTTAAAGAGCTTTCAACCGTGGACCCGGGACTATGAACTTCATAACCTCATAACTCAAAAAAGAAGGATGATTTTGAAGAGAACCAGGATCGCCCGGGCTCTGGCTTCTGAAGAGGCCGGGGCTAGAATAACCGTCATGGGTTGGATCAGGACGAAGAGAGATTCAAAGGGAGGATTTTCTTTCCTTGAACTGAATGACGGCTCCTGTCTCAATAACTTTCAGGTTATAGCGGATAAGAAACTACCTAACTATGAAGAGGAAATTCTTAAGCTGCAGACGGGCTGCTCTATACGG
>CAZCCX010000190.1:0-4567 GCA_964497115.1 uncultured Desulfobacteraceae bacterium | reverse complement strand
TGATTTCCAGAAATAGTCTCGAATTACGCCAAGATCCTTGTTATTATTGCTTTCTGGAACCCCTTGTCATGTTTTTTATGCAACGATAGGGTGAATGGACTCTTGAAACTGACTGGACTGGAGGCATCAGGTACGTCGAGAGAAAGGGATTTAAGCTGATGGACACCAGAGATTTGAACATGAATGTCTCAACACTTGGGGAGTGCCACATCCCTTCGCCCATGGAGACGAATCAATTCGTCCATAATCAAGACCGTGTACTCTATCACCATAGAATCGAAAAGATCAGATCTTATATGAGTTCCGGAGAAGAACCGCCCTCTTTTGAGATGGCCGGCCCTAGAGAGAACATCTACTTTGACCCCTCCAAACTCAAGTGTGGTATTGTCACATGTGGGGGGCTGTGTCCGGGCCTGAATGATGTGATTCGCGGCATTGTCATGGGGCTTTACTATCACTACGGCGTCAAAATGGTCTTTGGTTTCCGGTACGGCTATGAAGGCCTGACCCACCGCCATGGTCATACGCCTCTGGAACTGACCCCGGATTCGGTCAACAATATTCATAAGGAAGGTGGTACCATTCTGGGAACCTCCCGAGGGCCTCAGGATATCGCGGAGATGGTGGACGCCCTCGAGCGCATGAACGTGCGGATTCTCTTCACCATCGGCGGCGATGGCACCCTGCGAGGGGCCCGGGCTATCTCGGAGGAGATCGCACGCCGTGGGATTAAAATCGCCGTCATCGGGATTCCCAAAACCATTGACAACGATATCTCCTATGTTGATACGTCCTTTGGCTTTGAGACGGCTGTATCTTCCTCCAGGACGGCCGTCTACTCGGCCCATAACGAAGCCACCGGCGCCAGAAATGGTATCGGACTGGTGAAACTGATGGGAAGAGAATCAGGATTTATCCCGGCCTATGCTGCCCTTGCCAATAACGATGTCAATTTCTGCCTGATTCCGGAAGTTCCTTTTTCTTTGGAGGTTTTTCTTAAAACCCTGGAGGAGAGATTGCAAAGCAAGGGACATGCCGTCATCGTGGTGGGTGAGGGAGCCGGGCAAGACCTGGTAGGACGAACAGAGGAATGGGATGCCTCCGGAAACACTCGATATGGTGATGTGGGAATTTTCCTGAGGGATAAAATCAGAGATTATTTCAAAGAGAGGCGAATGAAGGTTGACCTCAAATACATCGATCCCAGCTACACCATTCGAAGCATGCCCGCCAATCCTCATGATTCCTCTTTTTGCCTGCTTCTGGGGCACAATGCCGTCCACGCAGGAATAGCAGGCAAAACAAACATGCTGATCGGTCACTGGAAAGGGGAATTCACCCACGTGCCCATTAACCTGGCGGTTTCCAGCAGAAAGAAGATTGACCCCAACGGAAGATTCTGGAGCACGGTCCTGCCATGCATTGGACAGCCCCGAGAAATGGTATAGAAGCTCCTTCCTTCTGAATTCGGAATCCCTTGTTCGGTAATCGATATTCGATGCCGATTTGCAGACCGAGGTCTACGCTATGTTGGATGTGATAAATCCCACCAAAACACTAGGCTGGAAGAACCTAGCTGTGCACGTTGAGAAAATGAAGAGGGTCCACATGAGTACCCTCTTTGCGGAAGACGGCCAGAGGTTTCAAGAATTTTCCATCCGGTTTAACGACATTCTTGTCGATTTTTCAAAAAACATCATCACCGAGGAGACAATAAGACTGTTGATCAAACTGGCAAAGGAAGTCGGTCTGGGAGATGCCATTCAAAAGATGTATTCCGGGGATCGAATAAACCAAACGGAAGATCGATCTGTTTTACACATTGCCCTGCGAAACCGGGAAAACACGCCCATTTATTCGAATGACAAAGATGTGATGCCTGAAGTAAACGCGGTCCTGGACAAGATGGAAGAATTCTCAGGAAAGATCCGATCCGGGAAATGGAGAGGATTCTCCGGGAAAAGAATCATGGATATCGTCAATATCGGCATTGGGGGGTCGGATCTGGGGCCTTCTATGGTCACGGAATCTCTAACTCCTTATGGGCACAGTGAACTGTCCGTCCATTTCGTGTCCAATGTGGATGGGACCCATATCGCTGAAACGTTGAAAGGTCTTGATCCGGAGACTACTCTGTTTCTGATCGCTTCCAAGTCTTTTACCACCCAAGAGACCATGGCCAACGCCTTCTCTGCAAGAGAATGGTTCTTGAGCCGAGCCAAAGAACAAGCCCACGTTTCAAAACATTTTGTTGCCATTTCTACAAATGCAGACCGGGTTCAAGCCTTCGGTATTGACAAAGAAAACATGTTCCTTCTTTGGGAGTGGGTGGGAGGGCGTTATTCTCTCTGGTCTTCCATCGGCTTGTCCATAGTCTGCTATATCGGATATGAACGCTTTACCGAACTGCTGCAAGGAGCCTTTGAAATGGATAAGCATTTCAGGGAAGCTCCGTTCGAGAAGAACATTCCAGTCATTCTCGCGTTAATCGGCATCTGGTACAATAATTTTTTCGGGGCCCAAACAGAAGCCATCCTGCCCTATGATCAGTCTATGCGCCGATTCTCGGCCTACTTTCAACAGGGGAACATGGAGAGCAATGGGAAGTCGGTCGCCAGGGACGGGGAGAGAGTCGAGTATCAAACCGGCCCGATTGTCTGGGGGGAGCCCGGAACCAATGGACAACACGCCTTTTACCAGCTCATTCATCAAGGCACAAAGATGGTACCGGCGGATTTTTTGGCTCCGGCAATCAGCCATAATCCCATGGGCACACATCACGATATCCTGCTGTCAAACTTTTTTGCCCAGACAGAAGCCTTATTATTTGGAAAGAGCAAGGAGGATGTGATTGGAGAATTGAGAGAACAGGGAAAGAGTCGTGATGATATTGAAATGCTCTATCCCTCGAAGGTTTTTGAAGGGAATCGGCCGACCAATTCCATTCTATTCAGAAAACTGACGCCAAAGGTATTGGGCAGTCTCATTGCCATGTATGAACACAAGATTTTTGTTCAGGGGGTTATCTGGAACATCTTCAGCTTTGACCAATGGGGAGTGGAGCTTGGTAAACAGTTGGCAAAAAACATTTTGACGGAGTTGGAGGGTGATGAAATGGTCTCCACCCATGATTCCTCCACAAACGGACTCATCAATGCATTTAAACAAATGAGAAAGGAAAGGGGTTTGTATGAATAGTGGGAAAGGTCAATCCATTACAGAGAGGATGCGAGAACAGGCCCTTGCCATTTTTCATTCGGCCCTGAAGGCCGTGGACCCTGTTGGAGCGATTCACCGTCATGTGAGCATGGATAACGGGTTTCTCGTGGTCAGTGGAACAAGGCTGGAGTTAAATGATTATGATCGAATATGGGTTGTCGGTGCAGGTAAGGGGGCAGCCCCTATGGCCCAGGCCATAGAGGACCTTCTGGGGGAGCGTATCTTTGAGGGGGCTATTGTGGTCAAGGATGGGCATGGACTTCCCCTTAAACGCGTCCGAATCCATGAAGCAGGTCACCCGGTTCCCGACCAAAGGGGTGTTCAGGGAGGCGAAGATATTCTCTCCCTTGTGAAGAGGGCGAAAGAGCGGGACTTGGTGATCAGTGTGCTGTCCGGCGGCGGGTCAGCACTCCTAGTGGCCCCTGCTAATGGTGTGAACCTCAAGGACAAACAGGAAGTTACAAGACTACTCCTGGCCTGTGGCGCGACCATTCACGAGATCAACGCGGTCCGAAAACACCTCTCTCGAATCAAAGGAGGGGGACTGGCCCGTTCTGCCCACCCTGCCACGGTGGTCAGTCTGATCCTCTCCGATGTCATAGGGGATGATCTTGATGTGATCGCCTCAGGGCCCGTGGTCCCCGACCCAAGCACCTTTCATCAGGCAGAGGCTGTACTGAAGGGATACGGCATATGGGAACAGGTCCCAAAGTCCGTGAGGAAGCGCATTGAAAAGGGTGCGAATGGTGAGATAGGGGAGACGGCTAAACCGGGGGATACGTCTTTCCAAAATGATGTCACGGCGCTCGTTGGGACTAACCTTCAGGCCCTTGAGGCGGCCAAGAAAGAGGCGGAGTCCCAGGGATACCGCCCCTTAATTCTCTCTGCAATGGTAGAGGGGGAAACCCGTGAAGCGGCAAGAATGCACGCAGGAATTGCCAAGGAAATTATTGCCTCAGGCCACCCCATTCCCGCTCCCGCTTGTATACTTTTCGGCGGAGAGACCACGGTTACCCTTCAAGGCAAGGGGAAGGGTGGACGCAATATGGAGTTCGCCCTGGCATCGGCCTTGGCGCTGGAGGGAGAGAAGCACGTGGTTGTCCTGAGTGGCGGAACAGATGGCACAGATGGACCCACTGATGCAGCCGGCGCGATTGTCGACGGAGAAACCGTTGGGAGAGCTCGCTCACAAGGGCTTGACCCCGTGGATCATCTTCGGAGAAACGATGCCTACCCCTTGTTTCAATCCCTTGGAGATCTGGTGATCACAGGACCCACTCGAACCAATGTCATGGATGTCTGCATCATGCTGGTGAGGGACAGAAACGGATAGAAAAAGATGAACATC
>CAZCCX010000189.1:4107-4619 GCA_964497115.1 uncultured Desulfobacteraceae bacterium | reverse complement strand
CCTCCTCAACCCTCTATGCGGATTATCACGGACATTTTTTCCTATTGTGCTGAAAGGATTCCTCAATGGAACACGATCAGCATCAGTGGGTACCATATCAGAGAGGCAGGATCCACGGCGGTTCAGGAAATTGCGTTCACCTTGGCCAACGGGGTTGCTTACGTGGAGGCCGCGCTTGAGGCTGGACTGGATGTGGATACGTTCGGTCCCAGGCTCTCATTCTTTTTCAATGCCCACCTGGATTTTTTTGAAGAGGTGGCAAAATACAGGGCTGCAAGGCGTCTTTGGGCCAGGATTATGAAGGAGAGGTTTAAGGCCAAGAACCCCAAATCCATGATGATTCGGTTTCACACCCAGACCGCCGGATGCACCTTGACGGCGCGACAAGCCTCAAACAACATTGTGAGAGTGGCATTTCAGGCCCTGGCGGCTGTTTTGGGAGGGACTCAATCCCTTCATACCAACTCCATGGACGAAGCCCTCTGCTTGCCCTCAGAAGAGGCGGTCCAGAT
>CAZCCX010000189.1:0-4097 GCA_964497115.1 uncultured Desulfobacteraceae bacterium | reverse complement strand
CCAGATCGCCCTTCGGACCCAACAGTTGATTGCCTATGAGTCCAGTGTCTGCGATACCATAGATCCTCTGGCAGGCTCCTATTATGTGGAGACGCTCACCCAAGAGATAGATCAAAGGGCAGAGGCGTATATTAAGATGATTGATGAGATGGGCGGGGCTGCTGCAGCCATTGAGAAGGGCTTTGTCCAGAGGGAAATACAGGACAGTGCCTACCAGTACCAGCGGGAGATAGAGAACGGAAAAAGGGTTGTTGTGGGGATGAATCGGTTTGAAGTGGAAGAAAAAAAACCGACCAACCTTCTAAGGGTGGACCCGTCTGTAAGGATATCCCAAGTGGAGAGGCTTAAAAAGCTCAGATCAGAGAGAGACAACGACCTGGTTTCCAAGAGCCTTTCCAAATTGAAGCGGGTTGCCCAAGGACGCGAGAACCTGATGCCTTCGATTCTCAGTGCGGTGAAGGCCTACGCCACCTTGGGTGAGATTTGTGATGTCTTGAGGGATGTTTTTGGGGAATATCAGCAGGTGAGCACGACTTGAACTGGAGAGTGGACTATGAATACAACGAGAAAGATAAGAGTCTTGGCCGCAAAACCCGGCCTTGACGGTCACGACAGGGGGGTCAAGGTAATCGCCAGGGCATTGATGGACGCAGGAATGGAAGTGATCTACACAGGACTGAGACAGACCCCCCAGCAGATTGTCGAGGCAGCGATCCAGGAAGACGTGGATGTCATTGCCATGAGTGTGCTTTCCGGCGCCCATGATTACTTGTTTCCAAAGGTCATGAACCTCTTAAAGGAAAAGGAAATCGATGATATCCTGGTCATCGGAGGAGGTATCATCCCTGATGAAGATATTCCTGACCTGAAGACCGGCGGGATTTCAGAGATTTTCGGGCCTGGAACCCACACCGAGGACATTGTCACCTATATCAAAGAAAATCTTAAGAGATAAAAGGGCACGTTTCTATTTGGGTTTAAAGCCTTTCGGGTCTCTAAAACCTCGGAATATCGAACTAAAAATTTCTCAAGGAAATCTTTAGATAACGCGGCTTTGCCGCTCTGAGCTCCTCCGAAGGAGGAGCGTTATATAAAATTGCGCAGCAATTTTATTCCTTGTTCGATATTCTTTCTGGTTCATCCGGCTAATGAGTACGAATTATTAAGAAATATTCCCGAACACGAAGAGAATGGTGATGAGGTCTTTTCGGAGTGACTGTCGGGAGGCCTACGTTATTTCAAACAGTTACGGAATGGGGGACCCCCTGGCTTCCCGCTTCAGAGAAGCGGGAAGAACAGCGGAGGGGGGAGGCATCACCCGTCCGTAACTGTTTTAAATGACCAACCCGGGAGACTCGGAATCGATGAAAAGATTTCATCACCATTCGCTCGCTGTTCAACTGAGGTGCAACCTCATATCATTACGTACTCATTAACCGGAAGAACCTTCTTTCTTGAAGGCCATTCAAACCGGTAAACGGGTTACACCTCTACTCGTTCTTCCAAACTGCTTTTCTCTTTTCCAAAAAAGCCTTAAGCCCCTCTTCAGCATCATGTGTCTTCATAAGCTCATCGAGATAAATACCTTCTATTACCTTCAGGGAGGGTTCCAGATCATCTATCAATCCGGCCATGACCGCTTTTTTCGTCAGCCTCAGGACCTCGGCGCTCAGTTTAAGGTAAGGTTTAAGGAACTCATTGGTTTCTTTTTCCAATTCGCCCTCTTTGACTACCTTGTTGACAAGCCCCATCTGAAGGGCCTCTTGGGCTGAGATGATCCTTCCCGACAGAATAAGGTCCATGGCCGCCTTCCGCCCAATGATGCGAGGCATGATCTGGGCTGCAATTGGAGGAAACACGCCTACCTGGATCTCGGGTTGTCCCAATTTGGCGCTTTCATCGGCGATGACCAGATCACAGAATATGGCCAACTCGCACCCGCCTCCCAGACAGGACCCATACACCGAGGCCACGGTCAGTACACCGAGTTTGTCCATGCGGCGGAACATGCCGTGAAAGTCTTCGACCATCTTGTAGACCAAGTCGCCCATGTGATCCCCAACGTCGACCCCGGCGGAAAAGCATTTTCCTTTGGCATTGAAGAGGACGGCCTTGAGGTCCTTCTTCCCCTGCAATCCGTCCAACGCCTGATTTATCTCCTCCATCATGGGAATGTTTAAGACATTGACTGGAGGTCTGTTCAAAGTGACGGTCCCCAGTCCGTTCTCGATACTCACTTCAATATGTTCATAAGCCATGGTGATACTCCTTTCGTTTTAACCTTTTTGGCCTTCCATTTTACGGCAAGCCTATGAATAACACTCATCAATGTTCTCGGAGATTCATGAAAACGGTTTGCCCTATGGTCAAATCGATCTCCGGTGATTTCGGTCTCCTCAAGGTGTTATCTATTTCGCTCATCGCCGCGGGTCTGCTTTCCAAGGGTTTGAGAGAAGAGTCTGGAGGAATAACAGGGTGTTCTGCATTGGTTTAGGGGCGCAAACCCTTGGAAATCAGACCACTGTGAAGTTTGGGTGGAATTTCTTCCGAGATAACACCTTGAGGAGACCGAAATGATCTCCGAATGGAAACAATCACATGCGCCCACGTGTGATTATTTCCAGCTTGCTGAAGACACTAATGTTAGAATGAAAAAGGCAGGCGGGCCGTTAAACCCTGCCTGCCTTGTATGGACCTCGATGCTGAGATTATTCTTGGGGTTTCCCTAGGACTTCGGCAAACGTATCCGTATCCCAGCCTTTGGCATTTGCTATGTCCTGACGAAATTTGATAAAATTAATGGTATCCTGACCGGTGATCTTCTTGGTGTTGAAGGCCCCAAAGCCCAGGAAGGCCTCTCCGCCCATGTTGGCTGCGAGCCAGTGTCTGTGTTCGTTTTTCGTGGTATCCCAAAAGAATTTTTTCTTCTGCCGGATTCCGTCGATGGATTTGATCAGACATCCCGGGAACAGGTTGGTAAAGGTCCAGACCATTTTGTCCACTTCCTTGTCCAGAAGCTCGAAGTCGGCGTTGGCTTGGTGTTCCTTGACAAACGCGCGGGCTTCCTTGGCCTCAGCTCCGGTCTTGTATTCGCCATAGACGATTTCCCCGTTTTCCACATATTTGTCTGTCATGATCGTGGGGTTGCGCACCCATTCTCCGTCCACCTTCAGGACCGGAACCGCCTTGGTGATCAGGTTCTTGGCCTTCATCTTATAGGCAGACCACATCTCACAGGAGACACAGTTCCACATGGCGTCTTCGGCGCTCAGGTACCAGGGCAGAAAGTCGGATGCCCCGCCTACCGGGGCGGAGCCGTGCCTGGGGCCGGCCTGTCCGAAGATGGCCAGGTCCGAAGCGATGGCGAGATCGCATGCCATGCCGATTTCCTGTCCGCCGGCCACCCTCATGCCGTTCACCCTGCAAATAACCGGTTTCTTGCACATAAGGATCGAATCGACCATGCCGTTAAAGAGTTCCATGTACTGACCGTATTCATCCGGTCTTCTGCTGTAGTACTCGCTGTATTCTTTGGTATTGCCGCCCGTGCAAAAGGCGTAGGGGCCGGTTCCGGTAAAGACGGTGGCCACAACGCTTCTGTCAAGGGATGAGTTTTGAAAACCGGCGATGACGCCCTTGACCATCTCCGTTGTATAAGAGTTGTACTGCTTCGGATTGTTCAACCGAATCCAGGCGGCGTAAAGTCCGTCTACAACATTCCCCTTTGGATCGACTATAGGTTTTTTTTCATAGACCACACAGGGCGCCTCGGTCCCCCAGTGTAATTCCGTGTGCAACAGATGATCCTTGCTTCCATCATCTCTTGGTATCCATTCTAGGGCCATAATTTTTCTCCTCCTTCTCTTTTTTGGTTTTTATTTCGATTCCTAAAAATCCGGCGTCAAGACAATCCGCTTCATGGGCGGTGTCTTGTGCGCTTCTGCAAAGGTGTCGACGATCGTGCTCATGGGCCGGGTCTCTACAAACTCCTGCATATTGATCCTGCCGTCCAAGACCATATCCAGAACGATGGGGTAGTATTCGGGTAGACAGCCCCAGGTGCCAATAATCTCCGCATCAAAGGCCATCAGACGGCC
>CAZCCX010000188.1:0-4694 GCA_964497115.1 uncultured Desulfobacteraceae bacterium | reverse complement strand
CCCGACTCCTCTTCAGATACGGCCTTCATGTCCACAATCTCGACTTCCGGCAAGGGTCTTTTTTCGATACGCTCCGGCATGGAGAGCACCTGATACCTTCCCGTGGCGCCATGATTAAAGGACTGAACCGATGGCGTCCCTGAACCCAGGATGACCATGGCCTTTTCCAGTTTTCCCCTGACCACGGCCCCATCTCTCGCCTGGTACCGGGGACCACCCTCCTCCTGTTTGTACGACGCATCGTGCTCTTCATCCACAATGATGAGGCCCAGGTTTCGAAGGGGTGAAAACAGGGCGGAACGCGCCCCAATCACCAGATCCACATCTCCCCTGGCCATTCTAGCCCACTCGTCATATCTCTCTCCTGCACTTAGACCGCTGTGGTAGACGGCAACTCTGTCCCCGAGTCGAGATCTGAACATGCCCTCCATGTAAACAGCAAGGGCTATTTCGGGCACCATCAGAATAGCCTGACGCCCCAGCCGTACGGTTTGCTCCACAGCCCTGTAATAGATTTCTGTCTTGCCGCTCCCCGTCACCCCATAGAGAAGGTATGTGGAAAAGGCCTTCCTTTTGAGACCCTTTCGAATCTCTACCAAGACGTCTTCCTGCTGGTCATAGAGTTTTAAAGGAATAGGAGAAGGAAATAGGATCTCTCCAGCCGGATTCCGTACCACCGGTGCGCCGTATTTTTCCAAGATACCTTTCTTGATCCATTTGTTGATCAGATAGGGGCCATTGCCGAACTTGGATGAAATCGACTCCAACAGGATCCCGTCTGAATTGAATATGGTCTCCAGGAATTCCTGTTCGTCCTTGGCCTTGAAGGTTTCCCTCGCCTGATTGAGAATGGCCGCAAGATCTGATTCGGCTTTAGGCCTGACGAACCTTCGCATAAGGGGACCGATTGCTCTCTTTCTTTCCCTGTCTTCGATGATCAACCAGCCCTTTCTCTGAAGGGCGTAGGCAAGATCCAGAGGAGATGACAGTCCCTTGACCGGATTCATTTTGACCCACTGCAGAAGCTTTTTTTCATCGGCACGGGCAGGCAGATTCTCCAGGATACTCAAACCTTTGTCTGTCAGCCGTCCTGTCTTAACAGGTCGCACATTGAGGCCTCCGGGTAAGGCCGACTGGATAAGGCTCCCTAGGGGATAGAGATAGTAATCGCTCATCCACCGGAAGAAAGGAACAAGGCTTTCAGAAAAAAGGGGCTCGGCATCCAGGACATCGAGAATGTCCTTGAGATCATCTCCCTGATTTCCGGATTTCTTCTCCAGGATGTAGCCGATTATTTCGCGATTGCGAAAAGGGACCCGCACCCTGCGGCCAATCTCCACAAGGGAGATCAAGTGCTCAGGGATACCATAGGAGTAGGTCTCCTTTAGAGGAAGTGTGACGGCGATATCGACATAGGGTTTTTCTTGGTTAGTCAATGGTGGGAACCGATTGCGTCTCTAAGTCTTTCTCTTTCTGGGAAATCTCATCCTGCTCTAAAGTCTTATCCGGTCCGGAACTTATGACTGCTCCAGCAAAGACCGCCGGATCGATGGGCACGTTCGCCTGCAGGGTATCGATCACGCAATTCTCTCTGAAGCCCCTGGGATCATAGTAGGTAATCTCAAAGGGATACCATCCTTTGTCTATCTTTCTGTAATCGCTGAACAGAACTGTAATGGTCGCTGTGCCGTAATTCCCAGGAAAGGAATAAATGAGAACAAGAGGAAGGAACCTCTTCTTTTCAATGACTATCTTTGCAGCATCCGGATCTTTCCCGCCGATCCGGTATGCGACGGTCTCCTCCACCCGGGTAAGACCAACCGCATTGAGGTTGATCCCCATCCGGGTCAATAGTCCCCTCACCCATGCATCGCTGTCTGCCATGAGCAGGCTGCGAAAAGACGTGTCCGGCTCCATCAACCTTCCCTTCGGCAGGGTTAGGACCTGAGAGCGAAAGAGGCCGGGAGATTCCATCCAGATCTTTTCCTGATAAGACTCCCATCCCTCTTCATTTCTCTCATCTTTTTGCCAAGTTGTCTGGGTAATTACCAAGGTCCTGAATTCGGATAAATTCTTGACCATGTAGGAGATAAGCTGACCGGAAGGCAAAACGTAGCCCAGACATCTATCTGATGACATGGAGAAAAAGCCTGTAAGGAGGCAAAGGCCCGTCATATATCTCGACAGTTTATTCATCTTCCCCACCCTCATTCCTCTTCTCCCATCTGGCTCATTATGGCATCTCGAACCGACTTCATTAGCCTGTCCACATCTTTTTTAGAATAATCTTTGACGGAAATTGGTTTACCAATATGCAAACCGAAGGTGCCCTTGTTGATCCTGAGGCTTCCCTTGGGCACAATATGTCGGCTGTTGATGATGGCCACAGGGACGACGTCGAATCCGGCTTTCAGGGCCAAGCGGAAGCCCCCATTCTTAAACGGCTGAAGCCTGCCATCCTCGCTCCGTGTCCCCTCCGGAAAAATTAGCATGGAGGCACCTCTTTCCATCTTCTCCGCCGCCTCATTCATACTCTTCACTGCTTTTCTGTGATCCGTTCTGTCCAAAGCCACGTGTCCTGCCGATTTCATGGCAAACCCGAAAAGCGGGATCCTCATTAATTCTTGTTTCAAAATAAACCTGAAACTCACAGGAAGACAAGCAAACAGGGCAAAAATATCAAAATAGCTCTGGTGGTTGGTGACATAGACGCGGGGAACTTCAGTGTCCACGTTTTCCAGCCCTTTCACATCCACTTTGACGCCACAGATCCAGAGCGCGACTTTCGCCCATGGAACAGCGCAATAGAAATGACCCAACTTCCCGTTACCGTCAAAAAACGACAGAACGATTGCCCAGAGACTAAAGACGAGGGAGTGTAAAAAAATAAAGATATTTAGGCAGATAAACCTAATCATGGGACGAAGCCTCGAATTCCGATACAAACACCCCCTTTTTCTGAGAAAAATCGGAATCCATAACGATAATTATTGACATATCAATATCTTTATATTATTATCAATTATAATTAAATTATAATCAACTATGGTTATTTAATGTCTAATATTCAGAAATGAGGAACCCGCTGATGTCATATTATATCGTTTGCCAAAAAAAAAGAAACAACCCTCGCATGGACATCCGCATATGCCAGAAGAAATGCGACCTAAAACACGATTGTCCCGAATATATCTCACACATCAAATTCTTAGCCCAAAGTGAAAATGTCTCTTCATACACGGAGTCACAGCCCGTAGCCCTGGCTTCGAATTGAAGCGCGAATAGATCAAATGTATTACTTTTACTCTTTTGTGTTACTTCCTTTTATAAGGGCTTTTTCCGCCTCATTGACTCCTTCAATGAATCTCTGATTGCTCTCTCTTAGTAGATCTTCGGCATTTAGTCCCCAATCTCTCGCCAGATTTGCCATGCCAAAGAGGAGTTCACCCACCTCTCTGCCGATCCGCTTCTTGTCTTCGCTGGAAACAGCTTTTTTCAGCTTCTCAAACCGCGCTTCAACCCCGCTCCACCCCTTTATGCCAGCGAGTCCGCCAAGATCCGCTTGCAGTGCCCTCTCATTCAATCTGTGGGCTCTCAAAAGGGCAGGCAGATCAGCGGGTAACCCTTGAAGGAGTGAGGAAGAGGTCTCGGGGGAATCTTTTTCTCTTTTCTTTATCTCCTGCCAATTCTCGGCCACCTCTTCCGCGCTGTTTACCTCTACTGTTCCGAAGACATGAGGGTGGCGTCCCTTCATCTTTTCTGTGATCCTCTCTATCACATCCACGAAATCAAACTCACCACGTTCCTCACCAAGGCCGGCAAGAAATAGGATCTGGAAAAGCAGGTCGCCTAATTCTTGACACACATCTTCAGGGCGTCCTCTTTCCACCGCATCTACAACCTCGTAAGCTTCTTCAAGGACATACATCCTTATGGTGGAATCGGTTTGAAGGGCGTCCCATGGGCATCCGTCCGGACCGCGGAGTCTTGATAACAGATCGATCAAAGCGAATAAGGATCTGGAAAGCGCATCTTTATCCATCTTATTCGACTACGTCCTCGATCTTCTCTGACAAGACCTCGGTCATTTCTTCAGCTTTTTGACTAATCTTTTCCTTCCAGGCCTCGTAATGCTCTGGAGAAATAAGGTGGAATAGGGACTGAGAGGAGGATATGACCCATTGAGCCGTCCTTGACTCGGCGATGAGGGGTGTTTGGGCCGGCAATAAAAAGGTAAGGAGAATAATAACCACATAAATAAAGAGGCCTCCCTTTACAGTGGCAAACCCTGCGCCAAGCACCTTGTCGGCCCATCCGAAAACGGTCTTCCTGAACAGGAGTTTAAAAAGCCACCCTAAGAGACTGCATACAAGAACCACCAAGGTAAGGATGACCACAAAGCTGAGCAGCGGAAGATATGGGCCGGACGGGACATGATGTGCCTTCAAATATGCAGCCATCTGGGGATAAAACATATAGGCCATCCAGACGCCCATCACGATGCCGACAAAGGAGGCGATTTCTCGGATAAACCCGCGGAAGATCCCTTTCAGGATAAGGAAGGCCATAGTGGCAATGGCAATGATATCAAGCAGACTCATACTAAATATCTACCAAAGCCCATGGGGCTTCGTCAAGGGAATACCGGGAACCCTGATCCACCATCAAGCTGTCATCTGCTGTGTTGCCTTCGG
>CAZCCX010000187.1:0-4697 GCA_964497115.1 uncultured Desulfobacteraceae bacterium | reverse complement strand
AAATATCTTTTGCCAGGTGCCGAGAACCAGCCGGCCATTCTCCACCAACACTGAGACGGAATTCCCCACCAATGAAGCCTTGATATGGCTGTCCGAATTGCCCTCCATGTGCCGATATCCCGCATCGGGAGGAACCAGTTCGGTCAGCTTGGTTAGGATATCCTGACATACGGATGGGTCAGCCCCCTCATTGATGGTAACCCCTGCTGTGGTGTGAGGGACGTAGACCATGCAGACTCCATCCGAGATGTCTGATTTGGACACCTCCTTCTGCACCGAAGAAGTCATATCCACCATCTCAATCCTGGTACGTGTCTCAACACTAATCGTTATAGGCATTTTCTATCTCCCAAAGATAAGGTCGGTTTAGAGTTTATTTTATCATCTGACTCCGTTGAACCTTAGGGATAAGGATTCATCAGGACGCATTTTTTCTGTTCTTACGAAGTTGAGCCCGCCTTACTCAAACTGGAAGGGACTTCAGAGGAGATATTCCGGTTTGACGTTCTGTAAGGCGTGAAAAATATTGCCTTTTATTTTTTTGTTGGTGCGATAGAAGTCTTTGAGCATCCTCTTGATGTCTTCTCTTTTTGAGGCCCCTGCTGTGGGGCACCCCATATCTATCTCGGGCCATGCCATGGATTGAGCGTATTTCCGAATCCGATCTTCTTCGAGCATATAAAGGGGACGTATCACTGTCAACTTGCCCTGAAAGAAGTCCTGCACGGGCAGCATGGTGCTGACGGAAGCACCGTAGAAGATATTGAGAAAAAACGTTTCGATCACATCATCCTTGTGGTGCCCGAAGGCGATCTTGTTGCACTGGATCTTGTCGGCCAGCTGAAAGAGCATTGTCCTTCTAAGGCGTGAGCAGAGAAAACAGGGATTCTCCCGGTTTTCAGGCCCATGGGCCTTGGGGCCGATATCGCTTCTCAGGACGTGATAGTCAAAACGTTGCTCTGAGAAAAACGCCTCCATCTGAGCGGCCGAATCCGCACCGAAACCAGGATCGACGTGCACTGCCGTGATCCGATATTTAATAGGTATCCGCTTGATTCGCTCTCTCAAGAGCCACAAAAGGGACATGCTGTCCTTCCCGCCGGAGACAGCAACCATCACATGATCTCCGCCCTGAATCATCTCCCGGGTGTGAATGGCCTTTCCCATCAAACGCTTCATTTCTTTGGCGGTATAGTTTGACATCAATTATTGGATATCGAAGAGGCTGCTTTCATTCATTAGACCATTACGATTAGCCAAACGGTATAGGGCCTAAGGCGCAAGGCCCAAGGAATTGCTCCTACAAAACAATGGAAGGAAAAGTCAACATGGTACAAGCTTTCGGCTTTCGGCTTAATGTTTTTTCCCTGCGCCCTGCGCCTTTCGCCTTGGGCCCTATCGCACGAAGAAAGGTGTACTGAGCAATAAAGGCATGTCGCACATCAGTTAGATTGGTCTCTCGTCAGTCATCCCATACTCCCGCTGCCCGAAGATATTTGTCCCTATCCTGACCACGTTCGCGCCTTCCTCTAGGGCCACCCTGTAGGAGTTGGACATGCCCATGGAAAGATGTTTCATCTCTGCACGGGGTAATTCCATTTGCTTTAGCTCCTCAAATATCTCCTTCGTCTTCATAAAATAGGGCCTGGCATCCTCAGGATCACCGGTGAACGGGCCCATGGTCATGAGACCCACAACCGAGATGTTTTCCAAGGCCGACATCTTTTTGATCAGCGCCGGGGCATCCCCGGGCATGACCCCCGCTTTCTGGGCCTCCTCGCCGCTATTGATTTCGATCAGAACAGACATGGTTTTTCCAATTTTCCGGCACGATTTGTCGATCTCTTGGGCGAGCCTCATGGAATCGACCGTCTCAATCATATCAAAGATTCGGACCGCCTTTTTCACCTTATTTCTCTGAAGGTGGCCGATCATATGCCACTGGACCCTGTTGCCGATGACCTGAAAGGCCTGCTCCGCCTCCTGCACGTAGTTTTCCCCTATGATCTCGAGCCCCGCTTCCACGGCCTGGTGAATTTCTTCAGGAGTCCTTGTCTTGGCCGCTGCCACGAGTTGAACCCCTTCGGGGAGTTCTGCCAGTATTCTTTCGACATTTTCCTTAATCATCCGCTATCTCCTTCAGCCCGATTGCTGAAAAAGTGAGTAAACAGAGAGATCAGGCTCAAGAATATAGATACTTGAACTCCGAGCCTGTGTAAAGGCTCAAGACAAGCCGATTACCCAAACGTCTCCTTTTTGCATTTGTCTAAAGATGGGAATCCTGATGAAAGGAGGTTAATCCGTTGGTTTTAGGTAGGCACAAAAAAACACCGCCCTCAGAAAGATCCTTAGTTCCAAAGACGGTGATTTTGATTGTATGGGGAAATTTCCTTTTTGCAGAGTACCGACCCGTCCTCCGCAGCCCGCCGTCCATAGCAAGCTATTGCGGAGGAAAGGTAGCTATGCTACGGAGGGTGGAAGGCGCGTTTTACAAAATCGCACAGCGGTATTATTTCTAGCAGGTGCTGCAGGAGTTCCCGCAGCCGCCCCCTGTCTGCAAACCGGAGGAAAGGGAAAACCCCGAACCCATGACCGATTCGATAAAATCAACGCTAATCGGCTTGGCCTTCTCAAGCAGTTCTTTGTTTATCAAGTAGCTGATTTTATTCTCTTTTATTATTTCATCATCATCTCTTGGCTCATCCAGAGCCATAGCCAGTGACGGCCCGGATCACCCACCCTCGGAAAGAAAGATCCTGATGTAAGGGGTCCCCTCTTTATCCTTGAAAAAGTCCTCTATCATTTCATTTGCCTTCTCAGTAACTTCAAACATCCCTACCTCCTTAGCAGTCGAATTTTTGTGAATCTATAATCATAGCACAAAGTATATACTAATCACAGGATTTCAACCGTTTCCGTTTTTTTGAGCAATGGTTTTGCCCTGAATCAGAAACAGGGCAGCCACATCCCCGGGTGGGATCGTGATTCAACCATAAGATTGTTTGACAGAAACTGGGTTTTCATCTATACTAAAAGAAATGTGGAATGAATAATGTGGAGGTCCAACATGAAGAAATTTCAGGGAATTTTGGCTGTCGTTGTCCTTTTTGGCTTGCTGTCTGTAGCGGCCGGACCATGCTTTGCTGAAGGTAGTGGTCTGCGCTATAGCATTACCGTTTCAAAGTTTGAGAACCACTCCGGCTGGAGAGGCCAATGGGATCTGGGACACGCCTGGGGGGCAGTCCTCACAGACACCCTGAACCAGACCGGGCGATTCATCGTGCTTGGTGAAAAAGACATGAGAAATGAGGCCATGCGAGAGCAGGATCTGGCGGCCAGCGGTAGAACGGCCGGTGGGGGAAAAGTGGTCGTAACAGGACAAATGACGCCGGCCCAATTACTCGTGAAGGGTGAAATCACCCATTTCGCGGATGGAACCGCTGGAGGCGGAGGGGGTATTGGGTACAAAGGCGTGAGGATCGGCGCAAAGGGAAGCAAGGCCGAGATCAATGTTGTGATGTATATTGTCGATTCCAGCACGGGACAAGTGATGGCATCTAAGAAGTGTTATGGGGAAGTCACCAAGAAAGGGCTTTCCATTGGCCTGAGTAAAGGGGGGTTCCATGGTGATGTAGGGGGGTTTAAGAAAACCAATGCCGGTAAGGCCGTCGAAAAGGCGGTGGACGAAGGAGTTGCCTTTCTGACCTCCAGCCTGGCAAATATCCCCTGGACAGGAAAAGTCGTTCTCGTAAAGGGAAACACGGTATACATCAACCGGGGAACCAGAGAAGGCGTCTCCGTTGGACAGGTTTTTGATGTCGGAACGTCCACAGTCCTGAGAGATCCCGACACAGGGGAAATACTGGATGAGGCCATGGAAAAAGTTGCATCCGTTCAAGCCAAAACAGTGAAGGAAAAGATCGCCACGTGTGAAATCACCCAGGGAAGTGGCGTCAAAAAAGGGATGACCGTTACCTTTCTGCAATAGCATCTCTTGGTGCTGGGTCACATCAAGTCAAGTAGGGTGCCCATTGCTGGGCTGTCTTTAAAATGTAACCGGCAGGCAGGTCTTTCACGATCCGATTATGCCCGGGTAAAAGGATATCCACCTCCAGTTCAGCCAACCGCATCAGGGAATCCTTAAGGGCGGTAGCATCTGCGCCGTGAAGGTCAAACCGGCCGATGGCATAATCGGCATAGACCACATCCCCCGGAATGAGGATCTTGTTTGATGCATGATAAAGGGCGATGCTGCCTCGAGAGTGCCCGGGGATAGAGAGCACATCCCAGGTCATGCCGCCTATTTGCAGGGTTTCCCTGTCTTGAAGCCTGCGGTCCACCTTGAACTTAAAGGCGCCGGGCTCAATATCGTACTGCGTCTGACACATGCTCTGGAACATATCCATGCCGTAAACTGTCCTCTCATCCCCTTGTTCCAGTTCTTCTGCCTCGGCAGTGTGCACCCAAAGTTCCGCCCATGGGATCTGCTCTTTTATTTCAGCAAAACAACCGATGTGATCAAAATGGGTATGGGTCATGATGACCCTCTTAATGTCCTCCAGCTTAACTCCAAAGTCGTTAATGGAACTTATCTTATACCGTCCCTTCCCGGTCAAACCCACGTCAACCAGGGAGAGATCCTGAGAAGATGGGTCCCCTATGATATAGACATGAGAGTCCGGGATCATTTCATCCTG
>CAZCCX010000186.1:0-4887 GCA_964497115.1 uncultured Desulfobacteraceae bacterium | reverse complement strand
GCTGATCTTGGATTCTCTGCGGCTTTGACCTATGATTTGGAGGTTTGGCTCCCCGGGCAGAACCTGTACAGGGAGATATCCTCTTGTAGCAATTTTGAAGACTTTCAGGCCAGACGTGCTGAAATACGGTTTAAGAAAAAGGGGGGGAGCGGAACCCAGCTGGTCCATACCCTAAACGGATCCGGACTTGCAGTGGGAAGAACTCTGATCGCTGTTTTGGAGAACTATCAACAGGAAAATGGAAGCGTCGCCATCCCGGATGCTCTTAAGCCCTATATGGGGGGAGTGGAGTTCATTAGCGAATACTGAAGATGATAGGACACCGTTGCAATCCGAAAGATTGGAGGGGTTTTCAAAGAAGACTTAAAGAGAAGGCCCGGAGAAAACATTTTGCATTTAGAGGTGCCCTCCTACTTGCCTATATACTGTTGATCAGCGCCAGTTATGGAGGCTCCAGGATACTCGCCGATGGAGAAATAGAGGCGGGGGCAGCGGCGCGGAGGGGGCATTGGGAAAACATAGGCCCTGAACGGTTGATTAAACAGGATCTGTCAGCCCTCATAAGTCCGCTGAATCTGGACCTCAATCCTAGCGATGAGACCCAATTCCTTGTTGTGAACGACGAAAAGAAGCTTAAGGTTGAGGTATCTCTAAATGCGGCCCTTCAGACCTATATCTTAAAGTTGCTCCGCCGATCACGAACCTCTCAAACCGCAGTCATTGCTCTAAAACCCACAAACGGACAGATATTGGCTATGGCAAGCTATGATCAGGGTGGGAAAGCGGAGAATCTTTGTTTAAAAGCCGATTTTCCCGCTGCCAGCATCTTCAAGATCATATCAGCTGCTGCGGCCATTGAAGCAAGCGGCTTCACACCCGAAAAAACCGTGGCCTTCAAAGGGAAGAAACATACCCTGTATAAGAGCCAACTCAAACAGGATAAAGGACGTTCCAGCACTAAAACCAGTTTCAAAAGGGCGTTTTCCGAGTCCATTAATCCCGTTTTTGGGAAGATTGGTATCCATGATCTAGGTGAAGAGTCTCTCTCAGAATACTCAGATAAGTTTTTTTTTAATCAAGAGATTCCCTTTGATCTGCCCCTAGCCGTCAGTTCTATTCGTATCCCGAAAGATGAATTTGGTCTCGCTGAAATCGCCTCAGGTTTCAATAAAAAGACACTTATTTCCCCCTTACATGTAGCATTAATTACCGCAGCAATTGCAAACTGTGGTATAATAGTAGAACCTTGGCTGGTACGTAGAATCCAGGATGAGTCAGGAGAAGCACTCTATCGTGCAAGGTACGCAAGGTTGGGCAAGGCCGTTGAAGAGGAGACGGCGAGACAACTGAAGATCCTTATGAAGGATACGGTCCTCAACGGCACGTGCAGGGAGGCTTTTCTCCCTTTGAGACGAAAGAAGTTATTTCAGGATATTGAAATAGGCGCAAAGACCGGCACGATAAATGACTCGCAGGACCTGTTAAAATATGACTGGGTCACGGTCTACGCCCTTCCCAAAGAGCTAGAGAAGGGAATATGCATTACTGTGCTGGCTATTCATGGAGAAATACTTGGGATTAGGGCTTCCGAGATGGCAAGGCATATCATTCAGCGCCATTACACCCCTTGATGAAAAGGATGCTGCTTTTCGGATTTTACATCAGTTTTTTTTGCCGTAAAATATTTGCTGCCTATCAAGGGGCGTTTGCGGCAGCGGTCGGGCAGGTGTTCCGGTAAGAACAAATAGAATACATGTGCGGAGGTCTATAGAAAGGAGCTCATGAAATGTGCGGAATTGTCTGTTACGTGGGGAAAGAAGAGGCCAGACCTATTTTAATAGGGGGGCTCAAACATCTGGAGTACCGAGGTTATGATTCCGCGGGCTTGGCTGTGCAGGATGAGGATCATGTGGACTATTGTCGGTCCGTGGGAAGGATTGTTGAATTGGAGGGCAAGATCGATAGCATGGTTATCAAGGGTACCTGCGGCATTGCCCATACCCGCTGGGCCACACACGGAGAGCCGAGCGAAAAGAATGCACACCCCCATCGGGATCAGGATGAGAACGTATATGTCATACACAATGGAATCATTGAAAACTTTGGTTTTCTTAAAAAGAAATTGGAAAAAACCGGGGTTGTTTTTAAATCCGAAACAGACACGGAGGTTTTGGCCCATTTGATTGCCTCTCACTTCGACGGAGACCTTAAAGAGGCCGTGAGAAATACCATGTCGCAGGTAGAAGGGACTTTTGGGCTGGCTGTCATTCACAGGCATGTCCCGGGACAAATCATTGTGGCCAGAAGGGGCAGCCCTTTGGTTATCGGCGTGGGTGAAGATGGTTATTTTGCCGCTTCAGATGTTTCCGCCATGGTGCGGTATACAAAAGAAGTGGTTCATCTCAATGATAACGAGTTGGCCACACTATCCAGGGATGGATTTTCTATCTCAACGGCACAGGCCCAGAGTGTTCAGCGAGCCACTGAAACTGTGGAATGGGAACCTGAGGATGCGGAACTCAATGGTTTCCCTCATTTTATGTTGAAGGAAATATTCGAGCAGCCGGAAACCTTAAGAAATGCGATGCGCGGTCGACTTGAACTTGGAGAGGGCGTTCCCAAATTGGGAGGTATTGTGCCGGTGTGGGACAGGCTGAAAGAATGCCGGCATCTGGTGGTGGTCGCATGCGGCACATCCTATTATGCCGGGTGTGCGGGAATGTATATATTCGAGAAGCTGACGGAGGTTGATGTGCAAGTGGAAGTTGCCTCCGAGTTTCGCTACAGAAAGCTGAACTTTCCCCCCGACACATTCATCATTGCTTTGAGTCAATCAGGGGAGACCGCTGATACTCTGGCAGCTATCAAGGAAGCCAAGAGAAAGGGGGCGGGTCTCTTAGGAATTGTCAATGTGGTGGGAAGCTCCATTGCGAGGGCGACTGATGCGGGGGTCTATAACCATGCCGGACCAGAGATCGGCGTCGCCTCCACCAAGATCTTCGTCTCCCAATTGACCATTTTGACTTTGCTGGCCCTTCTGCTCGGCCGGCACCAAAACTTGTCTCTCACAGACGGCGTGGGGGCCATAAAGGGGCTACTGGCATTGCCCGATCAAGTCCAGAAGATCCTTTCCCAGGATAATCATATTCAGGCCGTTGCAGAAAAATATTATCAGTGTAGTAACTGGCTTTTCTTGGGTAGAAAATACGGATATCCCATCGCCATGGAGGGGGCGTTGAAACTGAAAGAGGTTTCATATATCCACGCGGAGGGCTATGCGGCCGGAGAGATGAAACATGGTCCCATTGCACTGATAAACCCTGAAATGCCCACAGTGGCCATCGCTCCCCAGGATGCCATGTACGAGAAGATGGCAAGCAATATTCAGGAAATAAAGAGCCGCAAAGGACCGGTCATAGCGATCGCCACAGAAGGTGACGATCAGATAAAAGAGTTTGTGGATGATGTTATTGAAATTCCAGCCACTCTGGATTACTTAAATCCTATTCTGTCCGTGATTCCCTGCCAGCTCTTGGCCTATCATTGTGCCAGGCTTTTGAATTGTGATGTCGACAAACCAAGGAATCTGGCAAAGAGTGTGACAGTGGAGTAAGGTCTCCCATTGGATGGAACCCAATTGAGTTGCATCGTGTCCCAGAAAAAACTCACATATTAACGTTTGCAGCAGGCAGACCAGTGAGGGGCAAGGGGGGCTCTTTTTAGTTCCGTCACCATCTGTCCAGAGATGGTGGAACGGCACCAGGTTTATGCATGAATTATAGCAGCCCCACGGAGCCATATCACCACAACGACGGGCATTTTTTGTGCCTGTCCACCGAGCGTTGTCCGCTTTGGGGGCGGTAACAGGCTTGGTCGTCTTTTGGGTGACAGAACTAAAAAGAGCCCCCCTTGCCCCTCTGTTGTGCGTCCTGGACACTATTCAGGATAATGAGAGCTACTTCTGGGACACGACACTAGGATCTTCTTGAGAAACTCTCAGTTTTGACTGGATCCTTCACGACTGGTGGAGGGCTTGAAAGGTTCTACCGATTGACCATGACAAATGATGACCCCCCTGCTTCAGGCAAGAAAAGGAAGAACCTCCCTTATAGCAAGACTCATAGCCAGGGCGTTTCTCTCTCTGCTCTTCAGATTGACGGTGCGTGGACAGGAAAACCTTCCTTCACACAACGCTTTTGTCCTACTCCCTAAGCACCAGCGTTGGGAAGATATCCCTCTATTAGATTTGGCCACTCCGCGATCTTTGTACTATGTGGCTAAACAAGAACTGTTCAATATTCCGTTCTTCGGCTGGTTTCTATCCGCTCTTGGAGGGATCCCTCTAAATCGCTCTCGGCCTATGGAGAGCCGTCAGTCATTAAGGGTTGTTCAGGAGTTGTTGGGAGAAGGGGAGGGGGTTGTGGTGTTCCCTGAGGGAACTTACTACGGAAATCGAATGGGACCTGGGCATGTGGGGTTGATTCGAATGATCATGTCTTGTTCCAAGGTCCCTTTTATCCCTACGGGCGTCCGCTATGAGGTAAGTGGGCGCTATACAGAGGTGCAGATCAAATTCGGCAGGCCGATTTACAAAGATTCGTCAGCCGATGCCGATCTCCTTGTTGACCAGATCATGAAGGAAATCGCTCGACTTTCGGGGTATTGATTTTAAGGAGGGAATGGCTCGAAGTGCCTAGAATCTTGACTTTTCTGAAGATCATCATACTTAAGCAATATTATAAACTAATGTATTTTAGAATTTGATTTAAAAGGGTTCTTCCGGTTAATGAGTACGATTGAAAGGAGTATATATTCAAAACTAATGCTAAAGCCATACGGGTCATGGTATCTTTTCTCCAATTCCGAGTCTCACGGCCTGGTCATTTC
>CAZCCX010000185.1:0-4890 GCA_964497115.1 uncultured Desulfobacteraceae bacterium | reverse complement strand
CTACTGGTCTATGCCCTGAGAGGCCTTTCACTCTATGCTGTGGAAGGTCAAAGGGTAGGGGTGACAAGTGATGAGATCAATCGGTTCACGTGTAAGGCGCTCTTTTCCACTTTAACCAATGTAGACTTTGATCCTGATCGATTTTCAGCCCTTATTCAGGAGACCGTCGCATTTCGGGAACAACTCAAAGCACAGGTCGGTGCTGCCGGCGGCAAAACGGATTTTACGGATGCACCGGCCAATTTCCAGCCCGGTGCCAATGTGGAGGACATGGTAAAGCAGGGGGATGGTGTAGGACTCAAGTCTGATCCGGATGTGAACCCGGACATTTTGTCCCTACAGCATATTCTCCTTTTCGGGATGAAGGGGGTTGCCGCCTATGCCGGCCATGCAGCCATCTTGGGGAAAGAAGATAATGTGGTTTACGATTTTCTCCACGAAGGCCTGGTGGCTCCCATGAACAAGGATCTGGGCCTGGAGGACTGGCTCGGCTTGGCTCTCAAGTGCGGCGAGATTAATCTGAGGGCCATGGAGCTTTTAGATGCCGGGAATACGGAGACCTATGGGCATCCGACTCCGACAAGAGTTCCCCTAGGCGCCAAGAAGGGTAAGGCGATTCTTGTCTCAGGACACGACCTCAAGGATCTGGCTGCGGTTTTGCAGCAGTCCGAAGGTAAGGGGATCAATGTCTATACCCATGGAGAGATGCTTCCCACCCACGGGTATCCGGAATTGAAGAAATATGATCACTTCTACGGCCATTACGGGACGGCGTGGCAGAATCAGGCCAAGGAATTCGCCCAATTCCCGGGTCCTATCCTGATGACCACAAACTGTATCCAGAGGCCGGGAAAGACTTACGCGGACAATATCTTTACCACAGGCCTTGTGGGCTGGCCGGATGTTTCTCATATCGCGGATGGCGATTTTACGCCCGTGATTGAAAAGTCACTGGCCATGCCGGGGTTTACGGAGGACTCCAACGGAAAAGAGGTGATGTGCGGTTTTGGACGGAATGCGGTTATGAGCGTCGCGGACAAGGTCATTGAGGCGGTGAAGGGTGGCGCCATCAAACACTTCTTCCTTGTGGCGGGATGTGACGGCGCGAAACCGGGGAGAAACTACTATACCGAGTTCGTGGAAAAGGCTCCCCAGGACTCTGTGGTCCTGACCCTGGCGTGCGGAAAATTCCGGTTCTTTGATAAGGATCTGGGAGATATCGGAGGCATCCCCAGACTCCTGGACATCGGCCAGTGTAACGATGCCTATTCAGCGATTCAGATTGCCGTGGCCCTGGCCAATGCCTTTGATGTAGAGGTCAATGACCTGCCTCTTTCCATGATCCTTTCATGGTATGAGCAGAAGGCCTGCGCCATTCTTCTGACACTTCTGCATCTCGGCATTAAAGATATTCGCTTAGGGCCCAGCTTACCGGCTTTTATCACGCCCAATGTCCTGGATGTGCTGGTCAAGAATTTCAACATCATGCCTATCAGCACACCGGATGAGGACCTGAAGGCGATTCTGGGGTAGGTTGGCTAGGGGAACGCTGAATCCCCAGAGGAGACGACCTTTTCAACTGTATGTGTTAGAGGCGTCACGACATCTGATCTGATAACGAATGACGTTCAACAGTGAACCCCGATTGGACGTTTTTGCTCAATCGGCACAGGAGACACCATGAAATGCCCGGGACAGGACAGCCGATATTGGAAGCCGGGGGCCATATTTGAGGCCGAATGCCCCAAGTGCGGGAGCACGGTGGAGTTTTTTAAAGACGATACTACGCGTCTGTGCAAAAAATGTGGTCACCGGTTCCTCAATCCCGAAATGGATTTTGGCTGTGCCTCCTACTGTCAGTATGCAGATCAGTGCATTGGAAATCTTCCTCCCGAGCTGATTGCCCAGAAAGAGAACCTCCTCAAGGATCGTGTGGCCATTGAGATGAAGCGGTATTTTAAACAGGATTTTAAAAGGATCGGTCATGCCACCCGAGTTGCCAGATATGCCGAGAAGATCGGCAAAGAGGAGCAGGGCAACATAGCGGTCATTCTGTCCTCTGCCTATCTCCATGACATCGGTATCAAAGAGGCAGAACGAAAACACGATAGCACGGCTGCCAAATACCAGGAAGAGGAAGGCCCGCCCATCGCAAAGGAGATTTTGGACAGACTTGGAGCCAGTGAGGCATTGATCGAGGAGGTATGTGATATCGTCGGCCATCAACATTATCCTCGGCCCGAAGAGAGCATTGAATTCAAGACGGTCTACGACGCGGACATGATTACCAATCTCGAGGAGAAGCACAAGAAAGACCCCATTGAGCCGGAGAAGCTGGCAGGTATTGTTGAAGAATCATTTCTGACCAAGAGCGGAGGGGAGTTGGCAAGAAGGGTGCTTTTGCCTCAGCCTTTGGAAAGGAGGTAACCATGAAAGTCAATAGAAACATTATAGAGATAGATGAAGAGCTGTGTGACGGATGCGGACAGTGTGTACCCTCGTGTACAGAAGGCGCTCTTGAGATTGTCAAAGGGAAGGCCAAGCTGGTGGCGGAAGTCTATTGTGACGGGCTTGGTGCGTGCTTAGGGGAATGCCCGACCGGGGCTCTGACCGTGACGGAGCGTGAAGCAGACGAGTTTGATGAAGAGGCGGTGGAGGAGTTTTTGAGTTCAAAGGCCAAGGAAACACCGGCTCAAGAGGAGGCCATGGCCTGCGGATGCCCCTCCTCCTCCCAGATCCAGGGCTTTGCGCCGACAGGGGTCTGTGAGGGCGCCAATCAGCCGATCAGCCAGGAGAGTCAGGATTCGGCCCTTGCCCACTGGCCGGTCCAGAGCAAGCTGGTGCCGCCGACCGCGCCATTCCTTCAAGGTGCGGATCTCTTGGTAGCCGCCGACTGCACCCCCGTGGCCTATCCCAATTTCCACCGGGATTTTCTCAAGGGAAAGGCCGTTATGGTGGGTTGCCCCAAACTGGATGATGCCGAGGAATATGTTCAGAAGTTTGCCGATGTCTTTAATGCGGCAGGGATCAAAAGCGTGAGTGTTGTGGTGATGGAGGTGCCCTGTTGCCAAGGCCTGCCCGTCATTGTCCGGAAAGGGATGGAAAAGGCAGGCAAGAACATCCCCAGGGAAAAGGTGGTGATCAGCCCCAGGGGTGATTTGGTGAGCCAGGATAGATTGGCTGCCTAAGATCAGGAAACGGGGCAATATTCTCCTTTTCCCTTTATGAAGGGATGTCCTGATTAAGTGGGAATCTCAAAGATCGGGCTAGTCTACCACCACGACGGAGAGGTTTTTCGCCGAATGGAGGACTTTCTGGCTTATGCTTCCAAGTATGAACCCTGTGATACCGGAAAGCCCTCTTCTCCCCATCACGATGGCATCATAGCCTGAGTTGGCCTCATTGATGATATCCCTTGCGATCCCCTTTTTCTGTTCCTCTATTTTCAAAACAATGTTCTTCTCTTCG
This sequence comes from uncultured Desulfobacteraceae bacterium, assembly GCA_964497115.1. GTDB lineage: Bacteria > Desulfobacterota > DSM-4660 > Desulfatiglandales > HGW-15 > JAFGFY01. The sequence goes on along the minus strand of CAZCCX010000185.1, from coordinate 1,422 downwards.
AACCCTGCCTTCAGAAGAAGGTCTTTGGCCTTTTCAGCCGCCTCTTCGATCAAATCCTTTTTCTTGTCGTCGAGTGACGTGAAGGCATCTCTCTGGGTGAGAAAATAGGGGGTCAATTCAGGACTGTAGTGTTCATATAGTGCGGTCATATCCTGAAGAACACCAAACAGGGTGATTTCGTGATCAGGTGTAAAGGTCCGGCTGACAAATTCCACGGCTCGCAAAGCGTTTTCGGAATCATCCATCGCGACCAAGATCTTTTTTTCCATGGCTCGCCTCCTGTTAGATTTCATGGGTTCTGCACCGCTGTTGGCACGTCTGAGCAAAAGGGCGACTTATCAACCCTAATCCTCTGTATATATTAATAAAGATCTTGATGATTATGTCAAGCTTTCTTCCTTCCACTTGCCTTTTTTGAGCTTCAGTGTATCTACCTGTTTTTCCTTTCTGTTTTTCTTTTCCTTCAGTCTTCGGTCTTCAGCCTTCCACCCGGCTCTTACCTATTGACAAACCAATCCCCTTGCTCTACGTCTTAGAATTAGGTAGGTTGAGCAAGAAATTCACCAAGTCCACCACGTCAACCACTAGATCAAACCTCTAACCGAAGATGTTAAGGGTAAAAGAACTGTTTTTGTTCAATGAATGCCCCACGGGGGCGTAAAACCCTATTGGGTCGCTCAGAAAGCCTAGCTGCCCTTGGGCTTGTCTTCTTTGATGCTACCTCTATCTGCTTTGATGGATCAGGGGGAGATACTATCGGTAAAAAGGAGACGCCAAGGATCATCGCCCGGATCTAAATCAGATGGTTGTGTGAAGGGATAGGGGCCCTTGAACAATCCAACAACGATTCCAAGGGCAAGACTATTTAAGTGTTTATAAGGGGGGCAAGAGCCAAAGGCAGACTTGACCCCCGCGCATGCACATAGAGCCATTATATCGAATTGTTGAATTCAAAGGTTGAATATGTCATGATGTGAATCACCTGAAAATGTACGGCGAGCGCATTCCCCGTCCCGCTCACCGAGGTAGCGGGGAACTTCGGGTGATTCTGCCTGAACTCGGCAAAGAAATGGTGTGTCTAAGGAAGTGCTCTATTCCCCGGGATTGACAAAACCCTATGATCAGAGAGGAGGTAAGACATGGAAAAAGTGGAAGTCAAGTTTGGTGAGTGGTTTGAAAAGGGATTTAGCCTCTACAAGGAAAACATCGCCACCCTCATACTCGCAACGGTTGTTGCCCTGTTACTGAGTGCGGTCACCTTGGGCATCCTGGCCGGCCCTATGTTTGCGGGTGTTCTCTTCATCACCCTGGGGCTATTTGACAAGACGGACCCCAAACCCGAGGCCGGCTCCCTGTTTAAAGGGTTTGACTATTTTCTCAACTCATTCCTTTTTGTGGTCGTATGGGGAGTGGCCATTACGG
>CAZCCX010000184.1:0-4903 GCA_964497115.1 uncultured Desulfobacteraceae bacterium | reverse complement strand
TTCAAGCTCAAACCATTTGTCCGGAGGTGGTGGAACGGCACCTCATTTTTGCATAAGTGGCAGCAGCCCCACAAAACAAGTTTCCCTAAGCGACAGACCTCGTATGTGCCTGTCCGGAGACCCTATCGTCCCGAAGACGGGGGCCGTAAGGGTAGAGGAGTCTTGCGGGTTTGTACTTGAAAAGAGACTCCCAAACCCCTGAATCCGAGGAATATAGGGGAACCTGAGTTTCAATCGAATCTGACGAACAAGTCAAATCAAGTACTTATGTCTACCAAAAACCGTTTTTAGATTTTTCTTGGACAGCAATGGGTTGGGCTAATAATTTAAGGAGGAATGTCATGACCGAACTGAAAGGAACTCAAACGGAAAAGAATATTCTCACGGCGTTTGCCGGTGAATCACAGGCCAGGAACCGTTATTCCTATTTTGCCAGCCAGGCGAAAAAGGATGGCTACGTCCAGATGAGCGTCATTTTTGAGGAGACTGCAAACCAGGAAAAAGAACATGCCAAAAGACTTTTCAAGCTTCTTCAAGGGGGAGAGCTGGAAATCAGTGCAAGTTTTCCCGCCGGCGTTATAGGAACGACCCTTGAAAACCTGAAGGAATCTGCCGGGGGAGAAAACTACGAATGGACGGAAATGTATCCGGAGTTTGCGAAAACCGCCCGCAATGAGGGTTTTGAGGATATAGCCGACATCTTTGATTCCATTGCCGTGGCAGAAAAACAGCATGAGAAGCGATATCTCGATCTTGCCGGAAATATTGAGGCAGGGCGTGTCTTCAAGCGTGAAGAGAAGGTCGTATGGCGTTGTCGAAACTGTGGTTACCTTCATGAGGGCAATGAAGCCCCTGACGAATGCCCGGCCTGTGTCCATGAACAGGCACACTTTGAACTCCTGGGAGAAAACTATTAACCCGTTTTCAGAAGGGAACATCTTAGGCGTTTGAAACTCACCTTTTATGGTTCTTTACAAGCGTAATTTGATACTGCACAAGGAGGATAACGAATGGCAGAAAGACTACAGGTATATAAATGTGAGGCGTGTGGCAATATCGTGGAAGTCCTTCACGGAGGTGGAGGCGAACTGGTCTGTTGTGGTGATCCCATGGTGCTCTTTGTGGAAAACACGGTGGATGCCGCCAAGGAAAAACATGTCCCTGTCGTGGAAAAGGCAGAACAAGGGATCAAGGTTAAAGTGGGAAGCGTCCCCCATCCTATGGAAGAAAAACATTATATTGAATGGGTGGAAGTCATTGCAGACGGAAAGGTCTATCGGGAGTTCCTGAAGCCCGGGGATACGCCCGAAGCCCTGTTTGATCTTAGGGACGAAAATGTGACGGCCCGGGAGTACTGCAGCATTCATGGTCTCTGGAAAGCGTAGGAACCCTGTAGACTCGAAAAAGGAGGGCAGGCAGAATGGCGAATCCGGAAGAGATGTGGCAGTGTCAAACTTTGAACTGCGGGTATATCTACAACCCTGACAAAGGGGACAGAAAAGGAAAAATACCAAAAGGCACCCTCTTTGAAGACCTTCCGGATGACTGGAAATGTCCCATCTGCGGTGCAACTAAAAAGATGTTTCGACCGTTGGCAGGCCCTGGTTCCGTGGCGACAGAGGGGTCTTGACGGACACTTTAGAGAATGGAGGCTGGATATGTCTAAAGTGCTGATTGTGTATACCACAAGGGCCGGTGGAACCAAGGCCATCGCGGATCTCATTGCGGAAGGAATTCGTATCGCGGGTTCGGAAGCAACCGTGGTCAACTCCACTGAGATCAAAAAAGAAGGAGATCTTGCCGGCTATGATGCCTATGTGTTTGGGTCCGCCACCTACCACGGGGATATGATGCAGGGGATGAAAACCATGCTTTTCCTCTGTGAAAAGGCAGATCTTGACGGAAAGGTCGGGGGCTCATACGGCTCTTTTGGATGGAGCGGAGAGGCCCCGGATCGCATATACGCTACCATGAAAAACATCTTCAATATGAACATGGTCAGCGGGCCGTTGAGACTGAAATCCGCCTCCATGGGTGGCGGAAAACAGATGGCCCAAGAATACGGCAAAGAGGTTGCCAAGAAACTGGCCGGATGACGGGCCAAGAATTTTCAACCAAAGGAGATGATTATGACAACACCGCAACATTGCCCGGGTTTTGAATCCTTTAAGAGTCTGAAATCCTTTGACTGCAAGTGCCCCAACTGCGGAAAAGAAAAGGAAATCTTTTCAGATGAGTTTGACAGGACCCATGTCTGCGCCGGATGCGGCAAGGAGATCGATTTCACAAAATGCACCATTGAAGGGGCTGCCGGCACCGGATAAAGGACCAGATGGCGTCAGAGACCAAGCTTTCACTTGATAGTGTAGGATTTTTTTGGAGCGCCGAAGGCGCGTCTTATAAAATCGCTGAGCGATTTTATCCCTTGATAAATTTTTCACAACGTGTCATAAAGCAGGGCCTTATCTAAGGAAGCTGGTATGATCTGTTTTCGGCATACAAACAGATTTTATTTTTTATACAAATTAAATAGTTGCAAAATTGTCACAGTTTAAAGCTGACGAACCCGTAAAAAGTCATAAACCCGTCACTCCCGCGAAAGCGGGAGTCCATAACATCTTAGAATACCTGGATTCCCGCTTTCGCGGGAATGACAAAAACGGGGCAAAACGGACTTTTTACGAACGCATCAAAGCTGTCTAAAAAATCTTTCCACGAAGGAGAAATGTAATGGACAAAGAGGAAAAGAAAATCATCAAAGCGGAAAAGCAACACAATATTAGAGATTGGACCATCTGTGATTCCACCATTCAGATGTTGGAAAAGGCCAGAAAAGACGGGGTGGAAACGGCCTTTGATCGGGCCGCCAACATGAAGCCCTGTCCCATCGGATCGGATTCGGCCTGCTGCAAGAATTGCTCCATGGGGCCCTGCCGTCTAAACCCCAAAGACCCCTATGCCAAAGTGGGTGTCTGCGGGGCCACCATCGATACGATTCAGGCCAGAAACTTCGCCCGAATGGTGGTCGGTGGGGCCTCTGCCCATACGGATCACGGCATGAGCATGCTGGATGTGTTCAGGGAAGTAGTCAATGGGAATATCGACGACTATTCCATCAAAGATCCCATCAAACTGGAAGAAGTAGCCAAATCCATCGGCATCGAGACCGAGGGACGTGAAATCAAGGATATTGCCACGGACCTTTACGAAGAACTGGAACGGACCTATACCCAGGTAGAAGGTGAAATCCCCTTTGCCCAGCGCGTTCCTCCCAAGACCCTGGAGACATGGCGCAAAAATGGGGTCGTCCCCAGGGGGTCTATGCGTGAAATCATGGAAATGATGCACCGGACCCACATCGGCGTGGATCAACACTATGAAAATATCACCAAGCAGTTTACCCGGACCGCCCTGTCAGATGGTTGGGGTGGATCCATGGTCGCCACGGAAATCTCAGATATCCTCTTCGGCACCCCTACCCCTGTCAGAGGAGAAGTAGACATGGGCTGTCTCAAAGAAGACCAGGTCAACATCGTTATCAATGGCCATGAGCCTAGCATGTTTGAGTCTATGCTTGACTCTGTCAATGATCCGGCCCTGATCAAGGCGGCGCAGGATGCAGGGGCCACCGGAATCAACCTCGTAGGAATGTGTTGTTCCGGCGCAGAAATGCTTTCCCGCCACGGGATCCCCCATGCCGGAAACTTCATGTCCACCGAAGCTATTTTGGTTACCGGTGCTGTGGACGCCATGGGTGTGGATGTGCAGTGCATCAAGCAGGGGCTGTCCAAGGTGGCCGAATGTTACCAGACCAAGCTCTTCACCACCAACCCAAGATGTCATATTGAAGGCGCTGAACACATAGAATTCGAAGAGCATGAACCCCGGGAATGCACGGATGCCATTGTGCAAAATGCTATCGTACGATTCAAGAATCGGAGTGTGGCCATTGAGATTCCAAATATCAAGACCATGGGCATTCACGGTTTCTCCCATGAATATATCAATTACATGCTGGGCGGGACCTTCAGGGCCTCCTACACCCCTTTGAACGATAATATCATCAACGGAAGAATCCGGGGAGTTGCGGGTGTGGTCGGCTGCACAAACCCGAGGGTCAAACACGACTATGTCCATGTGGAACTCGTCAAAGAACTGATCAGAAACGACGTTTTGGTGGTTCAGACCGGGTGTTCTCAGATATCCCTGGCCAAGTACGGGTTTTATACGCCGGAAGCCGCCCATCTGGCAGGTCCGGGACTGAAAGAGGTCTGCGAAACCGTGGGTATGCCTCCTGTTTTGGGTGTCGGATCTTGTGTAGACAACAGCCGAATCCTCATCGCATGCGCTGAAATGGTTAAAGCCGGCGGGCTGGGCGAGTCCATCGCCGATCTGCCCGTAGCCGGCGCCGCCCCTGAGTGGATGAGTGAAAAAGCCATTTCAATCGGTCATTATTTTGTGGCCTCGGGCGTGTACACGGTCTTTGGGGTCACCTTTCCCATTATCGAGGGGACCAAATTTCACAAGCACCTGTTTGAAGAGATTGAAGAAATGGGATTTGGTAAATGGGGTTTCACGCCCGATCCCCATGAAATGGCACAGATGATGATTGCACACATAGACAAGAAGAGAAAGGCCCTGGGCATTGACGGCGCCCGAGAGAGGGTCTTGGTGGATATGGCCGCCCGGCGCGATATCGAAGCGGCCTAATCCAGGATTGATCTTGAACCCCAATTCATTTCCCCTTGCATAGGGGAAATGAATTGGGGTTTCTTTTTTGGGAACGTCTCAAAAAATTTGGTTGTTGCACAGGGGCAAGAAGTCTTGGGCGCGAATGAAGGGAGTTGGTTAAGAATTCCAGGACCTAAGGATTCGAGTGAAAAGGAATTGACATAATGTCTTG
>CAZCCX010000183.1:0-4949 GCA_964497115.1 uncultured Desulfobacteraceae bacterium | reverse complement strand
GTCTTTTGGGTGGTGGAACTGAAAAGAGACCCCCATGCCCCCCTTTGAATCTGCAGTAAGTACTCTTTTATTAAAGTTACTTCTGGGACATGAGACAAGCTCGCCAAGGAGAAAGGGAATCCGTGGGGCAAAGAAGAGACCCCCACAATGAAGGCCCTTCATGACAGCCTGTTCTCTGTGGGAGGTTGGATCAAGAAGCCCTATCCGTCGGGTAAGACCTGGATTTGTATGCAGGGTGTCGAGACCGTCGAAAGACTCCTGGCAGGTTGACAGGAGTGCGACCGGTAGTCTATATATTATTTGGTTTTTCAGTCCGGATTTTTGAGACACATTCATAGAATGTAGAAATCGGCAAAACTGATCACTGTGCCTCTTTTTACAGTCAATTGAAGAATTCTCCGTTTAAAGAGTAAAATGAGGAGGACGACATGAAAAGGATTTTGGTGCTGTTCGCATCCATACTGCTCCTTTCCCCTCTCGCCGGTATGGCAGCGGAGACCGGCTATGTAGTCGGACAGGTGAGTTATAAGATGACACTGCCGGAAGGAGGCCCAGGAGGGATGCCCGGAACGGGTGGGCGTCAGCGTAATAAGTTTGAAATCGAGATTACCTGCGTGAAAGACGACTACTCACAAACACTGATTAAGGCCAAAACCGATGAAGACGGATACTTCTATTTGGCTGATCAGCCTCTCGATGGCCTATATCGGGTGACGTCCATCCAAAGATCCGAGTTTCCGCCGATCCCTGTCATCGTTCCTCCACCCGATCCGGGAACCGATGTTATAGGAAAAGTATTTGTTCTCTTCAGCTCGCGGCACGAAGCAAATGCCCCCATCATTGATATCGGTGAAACGATTGTTGAACTGGTAATGGCAGACCCAGGCGAGGAAGCCCCGCCTGATTTCATTGTTGAACGAGAGTACAGAGATGAGAAAACGGTCTTGGATCTTGGGAAGGAAAAGCGCTTTGATCGGATTGAAGGCAATTATGGATATCCCGGTCTAGAGCATTACGCCAGCTCCGGCCCCAAAGATCTTCAACGTGTTGCGCAACTGGCACTGGAAGATCGCCAACAATTCGACAAAGCGGAACACTTGAAAGAGGAGGCAGATCAGCTCTGCGAAAATGATAAAGAGGCCGCCATAGCTAAATACCGCGAAGCGGTTCAGACCTACCCGGCCTATCTCGACGCCTGCGATGGCCTCGTCGGCTTGTTGGCGGATATGGAGCGCAAAGAGGAGGCGGTGTCTACCCTGGAAGAGGCGATGCAGAATTGCCCTTCTTCGGATGGGCTTTATGTGCATTGCCGGCTGGCCGCTCAATACTATATGGCCGCCGGTGATGCCAAGAAGGCAATCCCTCACTATGAGAAGTATCTAAGCCTCAGGTCGGACAACAGTTGGGCCATCGTACACTTGGCCAAGGCCTATATCGCGGATTCTCGGTTTGAAGACGCGTATAATACGGTCAATCAGGGGAATAAATCGGTCATCTATTACGCGATTCACTACGACTTTGAGAAGGCAAATCGCATATCTGAAGCCAAAGAGATGCTCCAAAAAACCATTTCAACTTACAGTGACGGGTCTCTTTCAAAAAACCTGGAAGACATTGAGACGAAGTGGGCAAGCTTGCCGTAATGGGAAGACCCGTAAATCCAGACTATTCATTGTATGACCGGCTTTTTCTCTCGGATTCCGATTCACCGGGCCTGAGGGTCACGATTGGAGGCAGGCGTAATAGACAAGTATCTCAGAAACGTGAAAGACGCCTCTACTTTGTACCTCCTTAATTCGCTTATCTTATTTTTCCATAGATGGGCATATAGTAGTATACGACCGTCCCCTTTCGGGTGATATCATCATATTCAAGGGTTATATTGACATTCGTGCCGGCCCATCTATATTTCTCATCGTACCTGTTTGCTTGATAGCCTTTCCCATACTGGTCGAACAATGCCGCCTTGATCGTCTGGAAGTTCGGGGAGGATTTAAAATTCAATATCACCCCGCAGAGTTTTTTTTCAAAGAACAGGTAAACCACCATTTCAAGACGGGCATCCCCGCAGGACATCTCCTCACCTTTTTTGGTGTAATAGTCAAGAGAACTCCGAGTAGTGACTTTGGTAAAGCCTTTGAGCTTATGGTACTCTGTCCCCCACTCCATCCCTCTGCAATTATTGGGCTCATTCTGAAAGGCCCTCGCGGGCTGAGCTAATACAAACACAAGGACTAAAATCAAACCTCCCAAACACGTTCCGGTATGTGTCATGTGATCAGTCCCTCCCGAATATGGCGTAGGCTAAAAAACCCAATCTCTCATGTGAGAAATTGGGTCTCTATGATTCGTCCATACGCCCCTCTCGGATTAAAGGTTCATGGCCACTTATTAATATTGTCTAGATTTAGCAATAATAAGAACTCTTGTCAAGTATTAAGTGTAAAAAGAGTGACAGGTCTGTCTTCTCTGAATTAAAAGGGCACTCGTCAGCACACATGATGGATGGAGTAGATGGGAAATTGATAAGAAGGGCGGCCCGAAAAACAAGGCATTTGAGCGTGATAGCGCTCAAATGCCTTGTCCGGTTCGGATTCACCTCACCGGATAGTCCAAAAATGGTGCCGAAGGCGAGACTCGAACTCGCACACCCGTACGGGCACTAGACCCTGAACCTAGCGCGTCTACCAGTTCCGCCACTTCGGCAAGGAAATGGGTTGATATTTTTTTCACAAGTACTTATATTACAAGATTGATTTTGTCAAGATAGAACTCACCTTGATCCTATGGGAGTCTTCTCTGTGGGGAAGGTTTTTCAATGCATATCGTTTATAATCTCAATGAACTGATAGGACCTCTCAGGAACCCCGTCCTGACCATAGGAAACTTTGATGGTGTTCATAAGGGGCATTTAGCTCTTTTTGATAAGGTGATGGAGAGGGCAAGGGCTATCAATGGTCAATCAGTCGTCATGACCTTTGACCCGCATCCCATGAAGGTCATGAACCCGGGAAACGGGCCTCTTCTCATCACACCTATTGAGCAGAGGTTGGAGTTGATTTCGAATGCCGGGATTGATGTCATTATCTGCCTCGCTTTTACCCTTGAATTCGCGTCCATGTCAGCGGAGGATTTTGTCCAGGATATCCTTGCGGATAGACTTGGGGTAAGGGAGATCGTGGTAGGCTACGATTACACGTTCGGGCATAAGCGCCAAGGGGATGTTACTCTTCTGAGGGAGATGGGGGATAAACTTGGTTTCAGAGTACACCTGACAGACCCCATTCATCTGGATGACGCCGTGGTATCAAGCACTTCCATCAGAAAACTCGTTCAGCAAGGAAATCTTGCCGATGCAAAGAAGTTTTTGGGCCGGGACTATCAGATCTGCGGGACCGTGGTCAAGGGAAAAGACAGGGGGGGAAAACTCCTGGGTTTTCCCACTGCCAACCTCAAACCTGTAGACGAATTGATCCCTAAGAGGGGCGTGTATGCGGTCACCGTGAGGGTCGATGACAAGATCTACTGTGGCGTGGCCAATATCGGATACAATCCCACATTCGGCGATGGCGCCCTATCCGTTGAGACTCATGTGCTTGATTTTTCTGAGAATATTGTTGGCAAGACGATTAAAGTCAAGTTTATTCAGCGACTTAGAAATGAGAAGACTTTTAGTGATGTGAAGGAGTTGTCAGACAGGATCACCCAAGACATCGAGCAGGCAAGGAAATTGATGCAAACCCTTTAAAAGGACTGAAAACTTGACCAAGCCTTTGAACTGGAAGCTCTGGGCAGGGCTGCTCGTGGGTGCCCTGTTCCTGTATCTGGCCTTCAAAGAGGTCGATTTTGGTCAGATGTGGGATTCTCTCAAAAACGTCAATTACTGGTATTTATTGCCTGCCACTCTCATCATTCTTTTCAGTCACTTTTTGCGTGCCTTTCGATGGCGCTACCTGCTTGATCCCGTAAAACGCCTGGATACCCCCAGCCTGTTTTCGGCACTGATGATCGGCTACGGGGCGAATATGGTTATGCCTGCTCATCTGGGGGAGTTCTTGCGTGCCTATGTCTTGAGTCAAAAGCACAAAATCCCCATGGGGTCTGTTTTTGCGACCATCGTGATGGAACGCATTATCGATGTGTTTTCGCTGCTTGTACTCATGTTCTTGGCTGTTTTGATCCATCCATTTCCGGAGTGGGTAGTCAAAAGCGGATACATTATGTTCGCCGTTGCCCTCGCCCTGTTTTTTTTCTTGATTTTTTTCAAAAAATCTCCCAAGAGAACCGACGCTCTTCTTCACATTATCCTGAAACCGGTCCCCGAGCGGATTGGATCCAGGATAAAGAGGAGTACAGAGCGATTCTTTTCAGGTATCCTACCGTTGAAGCGGCGGGGTGATTATGTCCAAGTCGTTCTTCTCTCTGTCTGTATTTGGGTCTGCTATGGTTTTGTGTTCTATGTCTGTTTTCAAGCATTTGATTTCATTGAGACATTCCGTCTTCCCTGGTATGCCGGTCTCATACTCCTTGTCATTACGACTATTAGCGTGGTGGTGCCCTCCTCTCCGGGGTACGTGGGCCCCTATCATTATCTGTGTCAGGTCTCGTTGGCTATGTTCGCCGTGCCCGAGAGCCCGGCGCTTTCCTATGCCGCCGTGGTTCATGGTGTCAACTTCCTTCCGGTGTTGGCCCTGGCCCTGTTATTTGCAGGCTATGAAGGGTTACGACTCTATTCTCCAGATATCAAAGAAGACACTAATGTCGTGTCTCAGAAGTAACTTGAGTAAAAAAGTACATACTGTGGATTCAAAGGGGGCATGGGGGTCTTTTTCCAATTCCGCCACCCAAAAGACACCAGAGCCTATAACCGCCCCCAAAGAGGACAGCGTCCGGCGGACAGGCACAAGGAATTCCCGTCGCTGTGGAAACATTGTTCGTGGGGCTGCTCC
>CAZCCX010000182.1:0-5010 GCA_964497115.1 uncultured Desulfobacteraceae bacterium | reverse complement strand
CTCGTACGGGTCTGTGGGGGCTCTGGGAGGGTGACCTCCCAGTTCTACCCGGAAAAGCCGTGGCGACAGAAAGCAATAATGAATAATCCATTGTCAATGGCTAATCCTAATACTATGGCTGTTCTGCCCAATGCTTGGGAAACGGTTTCCAGAACCATTACGAGCAGATTCGAATCCTGCGCCCCCTCAAGATATTGTGCGTCATCCGTGACTTAGCTTGGACAGGCTCCTTACCGTTCATGGCGTTCTTTCTAGGAGACACTGCCACATTTCAAAAAATCAGTTGATACCGGATTCCGGCCCCACGGCCAAGTCTTTGTATAAAGCCCCGGTCTTTCAATATCCGTAACGCATCCGTGACCGTGGTGCGGGGAAGGCCGGTATCTTCAATGACGATGCGCCTCTGGAGCCGAATCTCGGGGCGTTCCCTAAAACAGTTGAGCACGTTAACAGAAGTTGGTGGAAGTTCCTGTAGGGCGCTGTAACGTTTTTTGTAAAACTCAAAATCATGGAGGGAGCGGGAAATCGCCTTCAGCATGAAGCCCAGAAAGTGCTCGTATTCATAGGCAGCAGGATCGGCGCTGAATCTTCCGCCGGAACACCGTCTGAGGGTAATGTAGTAGTCTTCTCGCTGCTTCTCAATGTACCGATCAATGGGGAGATAGGGGGCCATTTCACGAAGGCTTTCATCCGGACTTTGAAGAAGTGAAAGAAGAAAAAGACCCCTTCCAAGTCGCCCGTTTCCGTCTTGAAATGGATGCATGGCCAGGAATCGAAAGACAAACTCAGTTGCTACGGCGACGGTCCAGGGATGAGAGGGAAGCGTTTCATTATACCACGCGATGAGGTCCCTCATGGCGCTCTCAGTGATTGGGCCCGGGGGAGAAGTTTCCAATACCGGCGTTTCCTTGCCAGTGGAATGATCTCGTCTAATTACGGTGTTTGGGGACGTCTTATAGGCTCCACGGTAGTGTTCAGAGGGATCATAATACTGAAGAAGCTCATTGTGAAGCCCTCTTATAATGGTTTCGCCTAATGGGAACATGTCGCCTGCTTGAGTACTGATAAGATTCAACATGGCCCTACATCCAGCAACTTCATCGATGCTTCGTTCTTTGTCTCTGGAGAGTTTTTCTTGAATCAAGTCCCGGCGATCCAAATAGGAGGACGTTCTTGCGTCTTCAGTGAGCGTGGTATCAAGCCAATCTACCTCGGCATCCGTCAGAACCGCGTTCTCGATCCGAGTCGAAGCTCCAATCGTGCTGATTTGGGCATTCCGGCGAATGTAGCCCAATTCCTCGTTGTCCATTGAAAGCGCTGTCTGATGCTTTCGTGCTAAGGCTTGAGCAATCTCGCGGAGTTCCTTGGCTCGAGTGTCCTCTATGTTGAATGATAGCATTTTTTGCAGGTCCTATGAAAATGTCCGGAAGAGTCCGGTAAAGTCATAGTTATTATCGGACATTTTCGGACCCCAGTCAATAAGAAAGGTGAGAAATAAGTGGAGCCCCACCGACAGGAGTCGGTGGCACCTCCACATTCTTCGCCGGGTGAAACCCGCCGAAGCACATCCACCTTCGCTCCAAAATGAGCTACGGCGGATTACCCGCAACGCATTCATCCCCACACGGGAGTGTGGGGCTTTCTGCGTAGGCGGGTAACAGGCTGAAAATACGAGACCCTAAGATTTTGTTCCATTCGACACAGGCTCATGGCCCAGGGCAGGATAGGCTTTCCCGTTCGGTAAGGTTTTGGCGCCAACCGCTCAGGCTTTCGAATTGTAAGATTCAGCAAATAGGCGTGGCATAACAGATTTCTGGAAAAAGTCGTAAAAAGATGTTCGATACTGTTTGATGTTTTTAACGATGTCGTTGCCATTCCAATGATCCGGGGTGTCGGATACGAATTTGAAAATGACGCATTTGGTTTCGAATTTGCCGCATGCCTGGATGATCGAAGCGGCCTCCATGTCCACGAGCCCTGCAAATGAAGCGATCTCTTCGCGTTTGTCAGCATCAATGACAGGGGTGTCTTGTGTCGCAACCTTTGCGAAAGAAAATCCTTCCAGGATATGAGGGGAGTGGACATGAGGCTTATTGGACCTCAGTTCAGGCCGGTCATATTCAATCGCTTCTGTAACGTGGACCGTATCTCCCAACGCGAGGGAGGAATCCGTGGCGCCGGCGGCGCCCAGGTTGCAGAGGAAGGCCGGCTCAAAGGTCTGGCAGCAGTAGAAGGCGGCCATGGCGGCGTTTGCCTTTCCGATACCGGAAATGACCAGGACAATCCGGGCCTTTTCAAAAACAGAAAAGGGCGCGTTCTCAATCTTCTCCAGTGCCATCCCTTGAACAAAAGGTTTGGCCTCCGTCATGGTTGCGAAGATCAGACCAATCATGGGATCTTTTTCCATTTTGCCATGTCCTCAAGGGTTTGCACAGGTGATTCAAGTTTCTCTGTGAACGATCTGAGACTCATGCTTGGCGTCATGAGACGGCACCTCCCATCTTTCCGAATGCAGTATAGGAAAACTCAGGTTGAATAGCAAGAATCAACACATTTGAGATACTCTGCGGAAAAGGTGAGTCTGCAGGTAGTTGGACTGAAGGCTGAAGACCGAAGTGATGGAAGAACACTCGGAAAGAGGTTCTAGTAGGCTTTTCAAGCTCCAGCGAATTCACCTGAGTGTGGGGTTAAGAAAGAGGTTTTTGGACTCAATGTCAACCAGAGATAAAGGGTGGGTTGACAATAGGGCCTTGGTCTTGTATTGAGAACACATGGATTCAGAACTCCTTCAGGCCCTTCGGGAGGGCGGGCATATATCAGGGGAAGAGTTGGGCAAGAGGCTCAAAATGACGAGAACCGCAATCTGGAAACGCGTCAACAGGCTGCGGGGGCTAGGCTATGAAATCGCTTCTTCCCCTAGGCGTGGATACTCTCTCGTGAGCGTTCCGGATCTCTTGCTCCCGGAAGAGATTGAGCCAGGGCTCCATACGAAGATCTTTGGAAGGCAGATCATCTTCTATCATGAGCTCAGCTCAACGCAGGCTGCGGCAAAAGAGCTTGTCCGGCAAGGGGCGGAAGAGGGAACAGTGGTTATCTCCGAGACCCAGAGCCAAGGGAAGGGGAGAATGGGGAGGGAGTGGTCTTCGGCTCCGGGCCAGGGGATACAGATCTCCGTCATCTTGAGACCAAGGCTCAAACCTGCTCAGAGCGTTCAAATTCCCCTTGTAGCCGGCGTGGCCGTGGCTCAGGCCATAGCAAAGGTCACACCCCTTGAGCCGAGGATAAAGTGGCCCAACGACCTCATCATAGGAAGGAAAAAGGTGGGGGGCATATTGACGGAGATGAGTGCTGAAACAGACAGAATCGATTACGTGGTGCTTGGTATCGGGCTCAACGTGAACACTCCGCAGGCCCTCTTCCCAAAGGAGATTGGAGAGATCGCCACCTCTTTGGCTGAGGAATTGGGTGGGCCTGTATCCCGTGTGAGACTACTTCAATCCTTTCTTGAAGAATTTGAAGGACTTTATGGGGAATTTACCATATCCGGTTTTCAGACCATTCGGGAAAGGTGGAAGGCAATGAGTAACACCATTGGCGCATGGGTGGAAGTAAGCGATATGGACGGTGGGAAGATGAAGGGCAAGATTCTTGATATAGACGCAGATGGGGCCCTTCTTCTACAAAAAGGGGATAAATCTATTGAAAGAATCTTGGCAGGGGATGTTTCCCTAAGAAAAGCTTAAAATAAAATCTCCTCGCATCCCTTAATCCCCTTCCGCTGGAGGAGGGGGGAATGGGTCTGAAATGTCACAGATATTCAAACAGCACTTGGAACAACTGAAGGAAAAAGGCCTTTATCGCAGCCTTCGAGTCATTCACGGCGAGCAGGGGCCTTGGGTTGAGTTAGAAGGCAAGCAGGTTCTGAATCTTTCTTCGAACAACTACTTGGGGATGGCATCTCATCCGAGACTGAAGGAGGCTTCAGCCCGTGCAGCCAATAGCCACGGGTGCGGAAGCAGTGCCTCTCGTCTTATTTGCGGGACACTTGAACTACATGAGGTTCTGGAAAAAAGACTGGCCAAATTTATGAAGACCGAGGCAGCCCTGGTCTTTAACAGTGGTTACGCAGCCAATGTCGGTATCATCTCCTCCGTCATCGGGAAGGGGGATGTTGTATTCAGTGACGAACTCAATCATGCCAGTATTGTGGATGGGTGCCGTCTGAGCCGGGCTGAAGTGGTGATCTTCCCCCATAATGATATGACTGCGCTTGAAGAAAAGATTTCCTCCTCTTTCCGCCAAGACCCGGATAGGAGACGTCTCATAGTCGTGGATGGGGTCTTCAGCGTGGATGGGGATCTATCTCCTTTGCCGGAGCTGGTGAGGTTGGCGGATAAATATGGTGCGCTTCTTATGGTGGATGAGGCCCACGCGACGGGGACGGTAGGTCCTGGGGGTCGAGGGGCGTTGGCCCATTTCGGTGTAGAAGGGAAGGTTCACATCATCATGGGGACTCTTGGAAAGGCCCTCGGTGGCTTTGGGGCTTTTGTAGCAGGCCAACGCGAACTGATAGACTATCTGATCAATACCTCCCGCAGCCTCATCTTTTCGACGGCTCTGCCTCCTTCCGTCCTATCCTCGGCACTGGCGGCGTTAGATGTCTTGGAGGAGAACCCTTCCCTTGTGGCAAAGGTGCGGGAGAATGCTGATTACATGCGTGAGAGGTTGAAGGCATTGGGATACAATATTTTGAGTTCTTATACCCCGATTCTGCCTGTAATGATCGGCGAAGCCGCCCTTTCAACGGAATTCTCCGGATTGCTTCTGAAAGAGGGGGTACTGGCCGTGGCTGTCCGACCTCCTACTATCCCGGAGGGGACCTCGCGCATTCGGGTGACGGTCATGGCGACACACACCCGTGAAGACCTGGCTTTTTCTGTGGGTGTCTTTGAAAAGGTGGGACGGAGATTGGGGATTATTTAGCAAAGCCTAAAGTCGTGTCCCAGAAGT
>CAZCCX010000181.1:0-5064 GCA_964497115.1 uncultured Desulfobacteraceae bacterium | reverse complement strand
TGGAACACATTGAAAAAGACTATCACGCCATCTTTGTGGCCGTGGGCGCTCACAAAAGCCTCCCCATCCGCATTCCCGGGGACGATCTGCCCGGTGTCCTAGGAGGTGCCGAGTTTTTGAGGGAAGTAGAATCGGGGACTGCGCCGGACCCGGGAAAAAAAGTGGCTGTAATCGGGGGCGGTGACGTGGCTATCGACATAGCCAGGACCTGCCGCAGGCTGGGGGCGGAAGTGACTATTGTTTACAGGCGTGAGAGGAAAGACATGCCTGCCTACAAAGAGGAAATAGAGGACGCCCTTGCCGAGGACATCGAACTCAAGGAGCTTGTGGCTCCCAAGTCCATCAGCCAGGTTAACGGCAGGTTGGCCCTTGAGCTGGATGAATGCGAGCTGAAGGACTACGATCGTAGCGGCCGCCGAAGACCGGTCCCCATTGAGGGATGCGTGCTCAGCCAGGAATATGACACCATTTTTTCCGCCATTGGGCAGGCCCCGGATCTTGACTTCACCGAATCGCTCGATACTAAATGGGACACCATAACCGTAGACCGTCATTCCCTTCTGACCAATCTCCCCGGAGTCTTTGCAGGCGGGGATGCTGTGACCGGTCCGGCGCGGGTCGTGGATGCCCTGGCACACGGTAAACGGGCTGCGAAGGAGATAGACAAATACCTGGCAGAGAAAAGGGGCAGGAGCCCCTATGTGGAACGTCTGGAAACCATCGACGTGACTATGACCGTGCCCGAGGAAGTGATCGAGCAGGCAATGGAAAAAATGCCCAAGCTGGATCCCAAAGAGCGAATCAAAGACTTCACCGCAGAAGTGGAGCTTGGGTTTGATGAAGAGACGGCCAAGAAGGAATGCGCACGCTGTCTCAGATGTGATGTCAAACTTGACTAAAGAATTATAGTCAAAGAGAGTAAATAAAAATGAGCAAAATCCTCTTAAAGATTGATGGAAAAGAAGTTGAAGCAAAGGAAGGGATGACCATTTTAGAGGCAGCCCGGAGTGTAGGGATATTCATTCCGACACTTTGTCACCACGAGAAATTAGAACCCTATGGAGCTTGCCGAATATGCGTCGTAGAAATCGAATCCCGCGGGAGGACAAGTCTTGTTGCTGCCTGCGTTCATCCAATAGAACAAGATTTGGTCGTAAGAACCAGGTCAGAAAAGGTAGATAACACCCGCAAGATCCTTTTGGAGCAGTTTCTGGCCCATGCTCCGGAAGCCGAAGTATTGCAGGATTTGGCTCAAGAGTACGGCGCAGACAAAAACCGTTTTGAAAAAGAGGCCTCGTTTTGCATTCTTTGTGGTCTATGCGTGAGATACTGTACAGAAATCAAAAAGGCGAATGCCATTGGATTTTTTGACAGAGGAACAAGTCGGGAGATAAGGTTTATTCCGGAAATCGCATCCAAGGAATGTGCGAACTGCAAGGAATGCTTTCCGCTCTGCCCCACATCCTATCTACAGGCATTATACCATTTGACCGAAGCCCTCGCGTTTCCAAAAACTGCTATCCAACCCGCGTCAGAGGGATAGGCGGGATAGAATCACGTGGGGAGCCAAACCCTGTGAGGGTACAATTCTCCCCACGGTCTATTTCTACCCTTTAATCCTCTTGACCTCGTCATTAAAGCCTTCAAGGGCTTCCTTGTAGTCTGCGACCACACCATAATGAGACATCTTGAAGATAGGGGCCCCTTCGTCGGAGTTGATAGCCACGATGGTCTTGGATTTCGAGCATCCTGCCATGTGCTGTAACGCCCCAGAGATGCCCACAGCTATATACATCTGAGGATTCACCTTCTTGCCGGTCAGTCCGATCTGCAGAGAATTCGGAATCCAGCCATTATCTACTGCAGGACGGCTCCCTGCTATGGCTCCGTCAAACAAATCCGCCGTCGCCTGGATGAGATCAACCCCCTCCTGCTTCTTCAGGCCGCGGCCTCCACTCACTACTACGTTCGCACCGGCCAGCTTCAACATCAGGGCCAGACTCTCGTCCTTCTCCTTCTTCACAAACCGGGTCTTCACCTTGGATCCGTCTATGGAGAGGGCCAGATTACCCACTTCACCCTTTTTCGATTCATCATAATCCGCCGGGTCAAAGGCCCCCTCACGAACCGATGCAACCTGGGGACGACTCTCAGCTATGTTGGCGTCTGCATGGGCCTTCCCTCCAAACACCGGCTTCACTGTAACCATCACTCCCCCATCAATCTTCAGATCCACACAGTCCAACGCCACACCGGTCTTCAACCGAAAGGCCAGCCGGGGAGCCAAATCCAGACCCTTGTCATTCTGTGCAAACAGGATAATCGATGGATTCAATTCCCCCACCGCCTGCTCCATGGCCTGAAGATAGGTATCAGTCAGGTAATTCTCCAACAATGGATCAGTACCCGCAAACACTTTGTCCGCGCCATACCCATACCCTTCTTCCGCGCCTTGGGCATCTGAACCCAACAACAGCAAATGTAGTTCCTCATTAAGGTCCCCGGAAAGGGCCTTCCCGATCCGCATCACTTGCGCCGTCACTGAAGACAGGCTCTCTCCATCCATCTCACCAAATATCAAAACATTCTTACATTCCGTCATATGATCACCTTACCTTCCCCTACAGGGAAACCTCTTCCAGAAGCTTCTTCGCCAAATTGCGTCCCATCTCTTCAGGACTCTCCCCGGGCACCATAAAACAATCCACCTCACCCAGATCGGGTTCATAGAGGTCCCTCATCGTCATGGTTTCCACCTTCTCAAAATCCACATCTGAAGCCGACCACTTGGGAATCTGACGCTTCTTGACTTTCATCAGGGCGGAAAGGGAAACATTCCTCAACTCGCCTACTTCACTACTGAAGGTCACCAGCGCCGGCAAGTCCGATTCTACGGTTTCTATCCCGTCCGACACGCACCGCTCCACCACCACTTTCCCATCCTGGAACTCAGCCTTTCGGCCAATGGCAATGCTGGGGATTTCCAATGTCTCGGCAATCCCTGCCCATACCAGTCCCGCATCCCAATCCGCGCCTTGACGGCCCGTAAAGATCAGATCATATTCTCCGATCTTCTTGATGGCGTTGGACAAGGCCTGCGCCGTGCTGAAGGCATCCAGGTCTTCAAACTCCGGACCTTCAACGCCAACCACTTCATCCGCTCCCAAGGCCAGGGCCTTTTGAAGCACCGCCTTGGGAAGCGTCTTACCCATACTTAACACCGTTATTTTACACTCTTGACTCTCTTTGATCTTCAGAGCCGCCTCAAGGGCATTCTCATCAAAGGTGCTGAACACCGGCGGCATCCCCGCAGGGGGGATTGGTTTCAGATTCTCCCTGTCAACTTTGAAGACAGAGAACGGCATCTCCGGATCCACAATAATCTTCATGCATACAATAATATGGGGCATCAATTCATTACCTCCGCTAAAAATTTTGCCTAATGACAACAGAACCAAAAAACTACGGCCTTTACAAACATACATGTAAACATGTTATGATCGCCACAGACCGCAATGAGTTCGTAACCTATCGATTTTAAAACATAACATCATATCGGCAATTAAACGGGGTGTCCTGAACAAAGAACACCCTTAGATTCAACTTTATAATCCAGAATATGCCGTCCCGCAAGCTAAAATTGTATGATCTGAATCCAAACTAATGGTTCGAAGATCCCTGCAGCCCATCCTCCGCAGCCCGCCGTCCATAGCAAGCTATTGCGGAGGACAGGTAGCCTGCTACGGAGGATGGACAAGCTGCGGGGAATGCGCTCGCTGTGCATTTTCAAGGAGACATAAGAAGAATGATCACTGCAGGAATTGATTGTGGTGCGAAGAACACCAAAACAGTCATCATGAAAGATGGCAAAATCATGGCAAAGGGTATGGTCCTCACCGGTTTTGACCAGAAAGAGGCCATCGAAAGATCTTTGGCCCAGGCCATTGAGGCTGCCGGCATTTCAAAAGACGACCTGGAAAAGATCGCCGGCACCGGATCAGGCAGAGAGTCCATCGACGTAGCCGATGTCATGGTCAACGACATCAAAGTCATGGCAAAGGCGGCCTTTCATTATTTCCCGAATTCCAGAACGGTTTGTGACATGGGAGCAGAAGAGGGAAAAGCCGCCAAGATCGATGAGAACGGGAACCCCGTAGATTTCGCTATTAATGAGAAATGCGCTGCCGGTGGAGGTGCCTTTATCGAGACCGTAAGCCGGGCCCTTGAGACCCCCCTTGAGGAGATAGGGCCGTTGGCCCTGACATCGAAAGCGAACATTCCCATTCACGCCCAGTGCGTCGTCTTCTTGGAGTCCGAGGTGGTGGGTCTGATCCACGCCAAGACCTCAAAAGCGGATATTAGTAAGGCCATCCATGATGCCATGGCAAGCCGCATTGTGTCCATGATCCGAAGGGTCGGTGTCAACCCGGATGTGGTCCTGATGGGTGGTATGGCCCATAATCCGGGATTTGTGTCTGCCCTGGAACAGGAACTGAACCTGGACAAAATCTATATTCCGAATGACCCCGAATACGGGGCCGCTGTAGGCGCTGCTATAGGAGCCACTGAATTGGAGGACAGAAGAATTGACTGAAAAAGAACGAGAATGTTGGCGATGGACGGAATCTAACTGGAAGAATCCGGATATGGATTGGAAAGACGCCCAATATATCACTGTAGGAATTGATGTCGGATCCGTCAGTTCCCAGGGGGTGATAATGGCGGATGGAAAAATATTTGCGTACGCGAACACCCGGACAGGATCCAATAGCCCGGACAGTGCCCGCAAGGCACTCCACTCCGCCCTTGAGGCCATAGAGGACCTGACGGAAGATCAGTTTGATTATTGTATCGGCACCGGTTACGGCCGTGTCAACGTCCCTTTTGCCGACCGTTCCATCACTGAAATTGTCTGCCATGCCCGGGGGGCTAATTTTATTTATGGCCCGAAGGTCCGGACCGTGCTAGATGTCGGCGGCCAGGATATCAAGGCGATTCGGTGCGATGAAGAGGGAAAGGTGACCAACTTCCTGATGAATGATAAATGCGCCGCGGGAACAGGCC
>CAZCCX010000180.1:0-5093 GCA_964497115.1 uncultured Desulfobacteraceae bacterium | reverse complement strand
CACATGGGAGTAATACTCCACATCCATGAGGCGGGGCACACTCACAGACCCGGCGGTGGCGACTTTTCCCGCGTCGTTCCTCCCCAGATCGACCAACATGATATGCTCGGCCCGTTCCTTGGGATCTGCCATAAGATCCGCCTCCAGGACCTGATCCTCTTCAGGCGTCTTTCCCCTTTGTCGAGTCCCAGCAATGGGCCGGAGTTCTATCTTGCCGTCGGCCAGCCGGACAAGGATCTCAGGAGATGACCCAATTAATCTGACCTCTCCAAAATTAAGATAGAACATATAGGGCGACGGGTTGATGCTCCTCAAATTCCGGTAAAGAATGAAATCATCCCCTATAATCTCTCCTGAAAACCTTTGAGAGAGGACCACTTGAATGACATCACCCGCCACAATATGTTCTTTGGCTCTGCGGACCATTTCTTCAAAGTCCTCTCTTTTGAAATTGGACTCGAGTTCTGAGACGGAGAATGCCTCTGTCTCTGAAACGGCCGGAAGAGGACCCTGTAACTCCCGAATCGTCTCATGGATTCCATCACAGGCGCGATCATAGACATCTTTCAAATCCTCATCTTCACGCACATAGGCAAAGGCGACGACCTTGACCTGATGGGTCAGGTGATCAAAAACGATCAGGCGGCTGGCACATGAAAACAGGGACTCCGGCATATCTTCAGGGGAAATTCCGGGAAGATATTCCCACGTCCTGATCAGATCGTAGTTAAAGTACCCTACAAACCCCCCCTGAAACGGCGGAAGCTCTTGGATCGTCACAGGTCTGATCTCCTGGATCAGACCCCTCAGGACATGCAAAGGATTATTCACATCTCTTAGAACCTTCTTCTCACCTTTCTCGTGTATCTCGATCTCCTGGTTCCGTGATAGGACTATAAGAAAAGGCTTGTATCCGATGAAGCTGTATCGCCCCCATCTCTCTCCGCCATCTGCACTTTCCAGGAGATAAGAAAAGGATTTATCCTTGATCTTCAGGTAGGCCGAAACGGGCGTATCCGTATCAGCCAGGATCTCCTGATACAGAGGGATCAGGTTTCCCTGCTCTGCCAAATGTTCAAATTCTGAAAACGAAGGTCTTATTTCCACGTCAGACTCCAAATTAAAGGGCCGTGAGAACTTCCGCCCCACGGCCCTTTTCTGAAACACCGAATCAAAAACAGAAAACCGTAGGGTCCCTGGAAGTGAGCCCACGGCTTGTCATGTCACGAATGCTATCCTAGCGGGCACACCTCCCTTTTTTGGCTGCGCCGCCACCACTCAATTGATTGAACAGCTATCTTTCTTTCTCGTTTCATAGCGGCCATCCTAAAAATGTTGGAGATAAATGTCAAGGAAATAATTCCGGCCTAAAAGATTCTCTTGACATCCGGAAAGGGTTCGTATAATAATGTTAGATTATTACAGAAAAGATCAAAGGTAAGAAGATGAAAACCAATCAATCCTGGCAAGCCTTCTTTTTTTATTATCGGGGGAGAGGTTTGCCCGGGGATTGATTGCGTCTGTTTTCCAATTCAAAGCCGTGGGCGGATCAAAGCCTACGGCTTTTTTATTTTGTATGGACTTAACTGTCTAGTTTCATCACTCTTGTCAAAAAACGGTGCTGAAATTCAGGGGTCTAGGGGTCTCTTTTCAAGCTCAAACCATTTGTCCAGAGGTGGTGGAACGGCACCTCATTTTTGCATATATGGCAGCAGCCCCACAGAACAAGTCTTTTAAGCGACGAACCTCGTATGTGCCTGTCCGGAGACCCTTTCGTCCCGAAGATGGGGGCGGTAAGGGCAGAGGAGTCTTGTGGGTTTGAACTTGAAAAGAGACCCCCAGACCCCTGCTTCCGAAGCATATAGGGGAACCTGAATTTCAATCGAATCTGACGAACATGTCAAATCAAGCACTTATGTCTACCAAAAACCGTTTTTGGATTTTTCTTGGACAGCAATGTAGTTTCATAATATTACACAGAAAACTCGGAACCTGATAGAATGAATATCGTACTCATAGGATATCGTTGCAGTGGAAAAACGGCCGTCGGCAGAGTCCTTGCCGATAACCTGGGCATGGGCTTCGCGGACACGGACGTATTGATCGAAGAGGATGCCGGGGAATCCATCGAGGCCGTCATCTCCACAAAGAGTTGGGATCATTTCCGGAATCTCGAAAGAGATCTCATCGAAAAGGTCTCAAAAAGAGACAACCAGGTCATTGCCACGGGGGGCGGAGTTGTCGTTAATCAGGAAAATGTAAAGGCCCTGAAAAGAGATGGTTGGGTCGTCTGGCTTGACGCTAAACCCAACGTCCTTAAGGAGAGGATGGACAAAGAGCAGGAATCAGGAAACATCAGACCATCGCTGACGGGAGCTGATCCTTTGGCAGAAATCGATGAGGTTATGAATGCTCGAAGACCAATGTACCAAGAGGCCGGAGACTTTGTGGTAGATACGACCAGACTCTCCAAACCAGAGGCTGCGGCGCTGATTATGAAGAATCTGCCAGCGCAGTTGAGGGCCAAGAAAGGATAAGACAATGGCAGGAAACACATTCGGACGCATTTTTAGAGTCACCACGTTTGGCGAATCACACGGACACGGCGTGGGCGCAGTGATTGAGGGTTGCCCTCCCCGAATCAGTCTGTCCCCGGAAGACTTCGTCCGGGACATGGCACGACGAAGACCTGGAAAGCCTGGTATTGCCAGTCCTCGAAAGGAGATGGACAAGGTTGAGATTTTATCCGGTGTTTTTGAAGGGCTGACCACAGGGGTCCCCATCGCCCTTTTCATCCGGAACAAAGACGCAGATAGCACGCCATACAAGCCCCTGGAACGGCTCTTTCGTCCCGGTCACGCTGATTATGTCTATTTCAAAAAATACGGGCACTTTGATCACAAGGGGGGAGGGAGATATTCCGCCCGAGAGACTGCGGCCCGAGTCGCCGCCGGCGTCGTGGCCGGAAAAATCCTGGCCCCTCTAGGTGTAAAGGTTGTGGCCTACACCCTTGAACTGGGTGGGGTGAAGGCGAAGAATATCGATTTGGATATGATTGAGAAAAGCCCCTTTTTCTGTCCTGACTCGACGGCCACAAAAAAAATGGAAGAGGTCATAACCAGCGCAAAGAAAGAAGGTGATTCCCTTGG
The DNA here is from genome assembly GCA_964497115.1 of uncultured Desulfobacteraceae bacterium. Taxonomy (GTDB): domain Bacteria; phylum Desulfobacterota; class DSM-4660; order Desulfatiglandales; family HGW-15; genus JAFGFY01. The sequence continues at coordinate 1,944 of CAZCCX010000180.1, read as the reverse complement.
AGGCATTGCCGAGGTCCGGGTGACCGGTTGTCCGGCAGGCCTGGGAGAGCCTGTCTTTGACAAACTGGACGCGGAACTGGCCAGGGCGATCATGTCCATCGGAACGGTGAAGGGCGTGGAGATAGGGGTGGGTTTTGAAGCGGCCAGGTTAAAGGGCTCTGAAAATAATGATCCGATCACCCCCAAGGGGTTCGGCTCGAATCGGGCAGGAGGAATTCTTGGTGGGATCTCCAACGGAGACGAGATTGTCCTGAGGGCGGCCATGAAACCGATTCCATCTATCGGCAAGGAACAAAATACCGTGGACAGAGAAGGACACCCCGCCAAGATGACATTCACCGGAAGGCATGACACCTCTGCTGTTCCCCGGATCATTCCCGTGCTGGAGGCCATGGCCAAAATCGTCCTGGCCGATCACTATTTACGATCAAAGGCCATGGCATAATGCATTGCATAGAAAGGAAAACATCAGACAATGAACAGTCTTAAGCTCACATCAATAAATGGTGAAAGGAATAAACGCACCGTCATTACCGTGGACAACGTGAAGTTTGGTGAGGATTTTGTGGTGATTGGCGGCCCTTGTAGCGTGGAGAGTGAAGAACAGACACTGGAGACGGCTCGGAAGGTCAAAGAGGCCGGCGGCAACATGCTCAGAGGTGGAGCATTTAAGCCAAGAACCTCTCCTTATGACTTTCAAGGACTGGGGCTGCAGGGCCTGAAGATCCTTGAAAAGGCCAAGAAAGAGACCGGACTTCCGGTGGTCACCGAGGTGACGGACCCCCGAGATGTCTCCTGGGTATGTGAGTACGCCGATGTCCTTCAAATCGGAACCAGAAACATGCAGAACTACTCCCTCCTCAAGGAGGTCGGAAAAGTTGATAGGCCCGTGCTCTTGAAAAGAGGGATGTATTCAACCCTCAAGGAATGGCTCAATTGCGCAGAATACATCCTTGCCGAAGGCAATCCTAACGTCATCCTCTGCGAAAGAGGGATTAGGACCCATGAGACCTACACGAGGAATACCTTGGATCTAAGCATTGTGCCATCAGCCAAGGAAGTCAGTCATCTTCCCATTATAGTGGATCCTTCTCACGGAACCGGCAGGTTAAGTCTCATTGAACCCATGTGTCTCGCGAGTTTGGCGGCCGGTGCAGACGGGATTATGGTTGAAGTCCACTACAGACCGGAGGAGGCCTTGTGTGACAAGGATCAGGCCATGCCACCGGATATGTTTGCGAATATGGTAAAGAAACTCAAGCTGTTGCAGGCCACGATGAAAGGGATTAATCGATCATGAGACAACTCAAGATTAGAGGCACAACAGGGGATTCGACCCTATACATCGGGGAGAGCCTTCAGAATCTCAAGGATTATATTCCTCCGGGTAAAGTGGTCATCATCACGGACAGCAATGTCAGACATTTCTATTACAGAAATTTCCCATCCGTTGAAATCATAGAGATCGGTACGGGGGAAAATATAAAGAATCTGGATACGGTCCGAACTCTCTATAAAAAGCTGATGGAGTTTGAGGTTGACCGCTCTTCCTTTATTGTCGGGATTGGCGGCGGGATCGTCTGTGACATCGCCGGATTCGTCGCCTCAACCTATCTCCGCGGTGTGAGGTTCGGGTTTGTCTCCTCAACACTCTTATCACAGGTCGACGCCAGTGTCGGGGGAAAAAACGGTGTGAATTTTGGCGGGTATAAAAATATGGTCGGCGTTTTCAATCAACCTGAATTCGTAATCTGCGACATGCGTCTCCTCAAAACATTGCCGAAAAAAGAAGTCTTGTGCGGTCTGGCAGAGATCGTTAAGCATGCCGCCATAGGAGATGTGGCGTTGTTTTCCTATCTCGAAACACACTATGAAAAGGCGTTGAGATTGGATCATGAGGTTATCGAAAGACTTGTATGGGATTCGGTCGTCCTGAAATCAACC
>CAZCCX010000179.1:3263-5096 GCA_964497115.1 uncultured Desulfobacteraceae bacterium | reverse complement strand
CGCGGGAATGACAAAAACGGGGCAAAACGGACTTTTTACGAACGCATCAATTTTATTGTGAAGCCGTGAGCCGATTGACTTGACGGGCAAGACGGGATATTTTGCGGGCGGCCGTATTCTTATGAATGACGCCCTTGGAAGCGGTTTTTTGTATGAGGGACGTGGTCCGGACCAGACCCTCCTTGGCCTCATCTGCTGATTCATTGGCCACAGCAGCTCTCAGTGCCTTGACTGCTTTCTTCGCGTTGCTTTTGTAACCACTGTTTCTCACTCTTCTTATTTCGCTCTGTCGCGCCCTTTTAAGGGCTGATTTATGGTTTGCCAAACTCGGAAATCCTCCTGGGTGTCTTTTTTCGATGTCAATTCCCCCTGCCGCCAGGGGGCTGAAGAATACGGTATTTTTACAGAACTTCTCTTTTTAGGACAGAAACCCAACGATTGTCAAGTAGAAACGTGCACCCTGATCCACCATCAAGCTGTCATCTCCCCGCAAAGCGGGATCTAAGGAGCTGTGTTGCCTTCGGTCGCTTCTCTTTGCGGCGTATTGTTTATACGCCTCAGTCGGCGCTCCTCGACGCCTTGCATCTAACACCTTGCTGGTGCCCAGGGATTGCCCAAAATCCTTAGTTATCATTGCTTGCCCATCAACAAATTTGATGGTGGATTTTGGTGCACTCTGTTTCCCGGACTCTTCCGGTTAATGAGTACAGAAAGATAATATGGATTAGCTTAGTTGAACACTGAACGATCGGTGATGGAGTCTTTTCATCGATTCCAGGCCTCCCGACAGTCACTGCGAAAAGACTCCATCACCATTATTCTCGATCACTCTTGTCCAAAAACGGTGCTGAAATTCAGGGGTTCCGAAGCATATAGGGGAACCTGAATTTCAATCGAATCTGACGAACATGTCAAATCAAGCACTTATGTCTACCAAAAACCGTTTTTAGATTCTTCTTGGACAGCAATGTTCTCGAGTGGGAATTCATTTTTCCTACAACGGAGTTAAAACCTATGGAAATGCGATTTCCAGTCATGATTTGGAGCTCTCAGTGACCATTCAGGACAAATCCATATCAGAAAATCAGCAGGTCAGTCGGGCTGCGGCTACAGTGGGTTTTTTCACTGTCCTGAGTAGAATCCTGGGTTTGGTCCGCGACATGGTGGTGTTCAGCCTGTTTGGTGCGAGAATGGCCACCGATGCCTTTGTCATGGCTATCACACTCCCGAACATACTCAGGCGACTTTTTGCCGAAGGCTCCCTGACCATTGCCTTTATCCCGGTCTTCACAGAGTATTTGAGTCTAAGGACAAGAGAGGATGCTTTTCGGTTGGCAAGGGTGGTATTGACCCTTCTTTCCATAATCCTTGTGTTGGTCACGATTATCGGTGTGCTCTGCGCACCATGGATCGTCAGGGTACTTGCATGGGGTTTTGGCGGGAGCAGTGTCAAATACGAACTCACGGTTCTCCTCACCCGAATTGCCTTTCCCTACATCTTCTTGATCGGCCTGGTGGCGCTCTTCATGGGCATCCTCAATTCTCTCAGACATTTTGCCGCCCCCGCTGCAGCCCCTATTCTATATAATGTGGGAATCATCGGAGCCACCATTCTTATCTCTCCGCACTTCAGTCGACCCATTGTGGGTGTCGCCGCGGGTGTGATCGTCGGAGGGGTGCTTCAACTTGGGCTTCAGATCCCTTGGATACTCAAAAGCGGGGTCTCTTTGATCCCCTGCTGGCAACCTGATCACCCGGCGGTGAAGCGCATCGGGTTGCTCATGCTTCCTGCCATTTTTGGCTCTGCCGTCTATCAGTTGAATACGATCGTCA
>CAZCCX010000179.1:0-3253 GCA_964497115.1 uncultured Desulfobacteraceae bacterium | reverse complement strand
TCAATAGGTTCCTATCTTCTTTCCTAGTCGAAGGAAGCGTCTCATGGCTCTACGTCGCAGACCGTCTGGTACAGTTTCCCCTGGGAGTATTTGCCATTGCTTTAAGTACGGCCGCCCTTCCATCCTTGTCCAAACAGGGTGTTGAGAAAGACTTTGAGGGGTTTGGAGAAACCTTGAACCATACACTGAGAATGACGTTCTTCATCATCATTCCTTCCATGGCGGGATTGATCATCCTCGGAGAGCCCATCATAGATCTGGCTTTCGAAAGGGGAGAATTCAATGAATTTGCCACTTTGATGACATCCCGTGCCCTGACGTTCTATGCTGTAGGGCTTTGGGCCTTTTCTGGAATTCGGGTGATGATATCGGCCTTTTATGCGCAACACGACGCAAAGACACCTGTGAGAGTCGCTGTCATCACCCTTGTGGCTAATCTGATATTCGGCCTACTCCTTATTGGTCCTCTTGGACATGGGGGACTGGCTCTTGCTCTCTCTCTCTCGTCCACCCTTCAATTTGGCCTGCTGGTCTTCTTTTTCAAAAGAAAAATCAAGACATGGGATTTGACCTCTATTCTCGTATCTGTAGGGAAATGCGTTGTAGCGTCGGCGGTGATGGGGCTCGGAGTCTATTATTTGGATTCATGTCTGTGGTTTTCTAAACCGGGACCGGGGGTATGGTATTCGGCTGTACGGATCATAGGGCTTGTGCTTTTCGGGACGGTCCTGTACTTCTCCGCGGCCAGATTCTTGGGGTGCCGAGAACTGTCATCTGTCTCGGACATGATCACAGCGGTCTTTAGAAAAACAGAATCAGTAGATTCGTCTCATTTAGATCGTTGAACCCTTCTGAATCCGGGCTTTCCTCTTCCATTCAGACCGGGTGAAAAACCTTTCTTGAACCAGCGGAGCTGTGTTACATAAAACTGCGCAGCAATTTTATACCTTGAAAAACAGACCACCCTCTGATACGTTTCCCATACCTCTACACCCCGATTCTAATAGAAAGATTCTCTGACAGGATTGACACTATAAGATTGATATTTCTTGCCTTTCCTTTCTGACCTGTTGAAAACGGGGATGGAAGACTGAAATGGGACCCGCGGCACCAGTTTGCGCTTATGAATGACTCTCATGACCAAGACAATAGAAGGTGAGTTTCAATTACATATGATATTGAACTCAATGAAATCCTGCGTATGTTGTCTGAGAAAAGAGGTTTCATGCCCCCTATGACAGAGACCATTCTTGCCTCTATAGATATTGGAAGCCATACAGCCAGATTGCTGGTCTGTCAGAAGACCGGATCTTCGAAGGGTATTAGGCCGCTTCTGAGAAAAAGGGCCTACATCCGCCTGGCAGAGGATTTTGCCTCCCAAGGGAAACGGGCGATTCAACCCGAGGCCACGGAGCGGGCGCTAAAGGCCCTTGGAGAATTTGCCTCTATCGCTGAAGGGATGCGTGCGGGGAGCGTTCGAGCCGTATGCACGGGTGTAGTGAGAGAAGCGGAAAACAGGGATGATTTTCTCAACCGGATTTTCGAACATACGGGTATCCGGGCACGGATCCTATCGGGCAAGGAAGAGGCCCGCCTCACGGCAAGGGGGGTCTTGCACGCCCTTGGTGTTCAGGATAGATTTTCCATGATCTTTGACCTTGGGGGAGGGAGCACAGAGTTTATCTATGGAGAACAGGATCTTCAGAAAACCCGATCACTGCCCTTGGGCGCCATGGTCTTGACCCAAAGGTATTTGGTGTCTGATCCCCCCGGGGAGGAGGAAATGGGCGCTCTTGAACAGGACGTGGACGATGTTCTGAGCCGGGCCTTTCCTGAAGGCCGTCTCGAAGGAGATGGCCTCGTGGTGGGCACGGGCGGAACCGTGACGACCCTTGGTGCCATGCTGTATCAGGTGAATATAGAAGAGATCAGTCCGAAACGAATGAATGGGCTGACACTGCGAAGAGAACAACTCAAAGATCTTTTTGAACGATTAAAGGCCATGACCTTTGACGAGAGACTGAAACTCCAGGGCCTGGACCGGGGAAGGGCAGATGTCATCCCGGCCGGATGTGCGGTGGTGCTCAGAATCCTTCGGTTTTTCAAGGCTCGTGAAATGGTGGTGAGTCTGTCCGACCTTTTGGAAGGAATGGTTTTAGCTTGAGGGAGAGGAAAATGGATATAAAGAAGATGAAAGACGGATTGACATTTGATGATCTTGTCCTGGTGCCTAACCGGTCAAATGTTTTGCCGGACGACGTGGATGTAAAGGCCAAGTTGTCAAGGAACATCGCCTTGAATATCCCCATCGTCAGTGCCGCCATGGACACGGTTACGGAATCGGCAACCGCTATCACTATCGCGAGGCAGGGCGGATTGGGTTTTATCCACAAGAATATGAGTATGGAGAGACAGGCCTTAGAAGTCGAGAAGGTCAAGAAATCAGAAAGTGGGATGATTGTAGACCCGATTACCATAGAGCCTGACAGGAAGATCTCTGATGTCCTCGAGATCATGGAGAAGAACAAAATATCGGGGGTGCCGGTGGTCAAAAAGGGGGATCTTGTCGGGATTATCACAAACAGGGATCTGAGATTTGAGACAAACCTGGATCAGAAAGTGGAAGCGGTGATGACCGCCGAGAATCTGGCCACGGCCAAGATGGGTATCACCCTCGAGGAATCTAAGGCCATCCTCCATGAGAGGCGGATTGAGAAGCTCTTGGTGGTAGATGACAAGGGGAAGCTCAAAGGATTGATTACCATCAAGGATATCGAGAAGATCAAGAAATACCCGAAATCCTGCAAAGACGAACTGGGCCGGTTAAAGGTGGGCGCGGCTGCGGGCGTGGGGGAGGATACGCTGGAGAGGGTGGAGCGCCTTATCGCGGCCAAGGTGGACGTGGTGGTGATTGATACGGCCCACGGACATTCGGAAGGGGTGATTCAGACTGTGCGCAAGATCAAGAAGAAACATCCCGCCTTGGAACTGATTGTTGGAAACGTGGCCACGGCTGAAGGCACTAAGAGTTTGATCAGTGCGGGGGCTGATGGTGTAAAAGTGGGTGTGGGACCGGGATCCATCTGCACCACAAGGATCATTGCCGGTGTGGGCGTCCCCCAGATGACCGCTATTATGGATTGCGCGAGAGAGGCCGGGAAATCGGGCGTCCCGGTTATTGCAGACGGAGGCATCAAGTATTCCGGTGATATTACCAAGGCCCTGGCAGGGGGGGCAGATTCGGTGATGATTG
>CAZCCX010000178.1:0-5119 GCA_964497115.1 uncultured Desulfobacteraceae bacterium | reverse complement strand
CCGTGACGCGGAACTCTCCTGTGGACAGATCCAGGTGGGCAAGCCCATATCGGTCCCCACCCGCGGCCATGGCCGCAATGTAGAGGTTGCTCTTGCTGTCCACGTCTCCATCTTCCGTCACAGACCCCGGCGTCACTACTCTGACTACTTCTCTCTTGACAATACCCTTGCTTGCTTTCGGATCTTCGGTCTGGTCGCAGATAGCAACCTTACAGTCGTTTTCAATCAGCCGCGCAATATAGGATTTGGATGAATGGTGAGGGACACCGCACATGGGAATCTTTTGGCCATTATGGGTCCCGCGTGATGTCAACGTGATGCCAAGGAGCTTAGAGGCGGTCTTGGCGTCGTCGAAGAACATCTCGTAAAAATCACCCATGCGAAAAAAGAGGATGGCATCCGGATATTCACCTTTAATGCTCAGATACTGCCTGAGCATCGGCGTCATCTTGCTCATACCTTTTCCTCTACCTCTTTTTCGGATTTCTCAAAGAGTGGGTCCGGAAGGTGATGGGGTGAGGTGGAATGACCCATTTCGAAGCTCGCAAAGTCCATGGTGTCCCACTTCTTGCACTGCAGACATTGCCACTGAAGACCGTCCGGTTCATAACCGCAGTACGTGCACTGAAATTTAAGGTACGCCACGTTCAAGTGGGAAATAAGGTCCTGATAAGCGGCTCGAACGTCGCCTTTTCTGTCTTTGGCAAGGAGTATTTCCCCGACGAGTTTTCTGGCCTCCCAGAAAAACGGATCCAGCGCCAGGGCGCCTTCGAGTTCCGTTAGGGCATCTTCATCTTCCTGTTTGTTGTGCAGGTGGCGGGCCAGTGCCAAACGTGTGAAAGCATCTGAGTTGAGTTCCGCGCACTCCTTTAGAAAATCCTCCACAGGTTGAAGGTTTTCCATTTTTGCATAAGCGCCCTCTAGACGGCGATAGGCCAGAAAAGTAAAGCTGGGTTTCACCAGGACCACCTTTTTCCACGCGGCGATCGCCTTCTTGTAATGCTGATTATCAAAGTGGAGGTCTCCCAGGTGGAGGTAGGCATCCACACACTTCTTATCTATGGATATGGCCTTTTCGTAGCAGGATCTCGCCTTGCCCAACTCCCCTTTGTCGTAATAAGCCTTGCCCAACTCTGTCTGATGATGTGCGAGAATATGCCCCTGTTTGCCCTTCACCAGTCTGGAGAGTCTCTGACGAATGTCAAAGGCGTTTTCCCAGTCCTTCATTTCCTCATAGATCTTTTCGACTTCTTCAAGGGTCTGCAAATTCGTCGGCTGTTTCATGAGTACATCGAGGAACACCTTGAGTGCCCGGTTCAGGAATCCTCCTTTTCGGTAATCCAAACCCAGGTCCACAAGGGCTCGAATCTTAATCTCTTTACTAATATTGGGTCTGAGAATGATGCTCTGACGGATTCGTGTCGCCCTGTCAATCTCGCCCTTGGACCGGTAGAGATTTCCAAGGGCCACGTAGGTTTCTATGGTTTCGGAGTTGAGCTGAACAGATTTGGTGAACTCTTCAATGGCCTGATCACGGTCGTTGGAAAGGATATACTGAATCCCTTTGAAGAAGGCCTCATCACTTCTCTCAGCGGCCGCTTTGACCTTCTTCTCCGCCCTGCGGCGGGCCAGACGGCCGACCATCGCGCCCACGATGAAGGCAATGATAATCCCCAAACAAGCTATCTGGTGACCAGGTTCTGATAACCATTCCCGGAGTTGTTCCCACATAACACATCGTCCTCATCACGGTTCATCAGGAATGTCGATCTGACCCGGAGAGACATCGTCGGAAGTAATGGGAAGGTTTCTAAGGGAGTTCAGTTCCTTGTCTTTCTCTCGTAGGCCCTTTTCCAGCACCTTTATGTCTCTTCTGAGTCGATAATGCTCTATCATACCATAAAACCAGGTAATGAGCACACCGAAGAAGAATGTAATGGGCACAACAATATACAGGGACATGGGAGTGGATGTAAACTCTGTGAAGAGGAGGTCTAGCCTGAATACCACCGATGTCGACATGGCCAGGTGGTTTTGGATAATAATTGCAAGAACCAGCACTATAAGTAAAATGGCTATGATGAATCTAAAATGTTTCATGTGTGACCTCCTGTGTGAAATTTACAGAAAAACTTGTGAGCAGTTTTTGCATCCCTATGACTGCTTTCTAAAAACCCTCGTCATGTCATTTGCGAAACGATAGGGTTTAGCCCTTGGCACTAAGCCTAAGAAACTCCACCCGGAGTTTCTTATGTGTCTCTTTGATATGCTCCGGTATGACCCTCACCTCTCCAAGGACGGCCATGCAATTGGTATCTCCGTTCCAGCGCGGCACAATATGAAAATGCATATGATCCTCGAGCCCGGCCCCTGCGACAATACCCAGATTCAGGCCCACATTAAAACCTTCCGGATTCATGGTCTTCTTTAAGACATCAATGGATTTTCGAACCATCTGTAAAAGGTCCAGGCTTTCCTCATCCGAGAGTTGATCCAGTCCGGAGACATGCCGAATGGGGGAGACCAAAAGGTGTCCGTTGTTGTATGGGTACTTATTCATAATTACCATGGTCAGTGACCCTACATAGAGGATCAGCCGTTCTTCATCCTGGGATCGATCATTTCCGGGACAAAGAATACAATCTTCTTGCTTCTTGTCAGAGAGGATATACTCCATCCTCCATGGCGCCCAAAGTGTCTTCATAAGCATAACCTTCTTTCTATCGGAGCATTCCCTTCACAGGCACCCGAAAATGCTCTGTCCTCGGCCATACTCTCGGCCTCCCAGGGGGCTTCATTTTTTACAGGGAGTATAACAACTCCCCCAAAAAACACAACATCTAATATGTCTCCTCGATATAGAACCCGTACAAAAACTGATTGACTGTGAAAGGATTTTCTTGTAAAGAATTAGCGCGTTAAGGAGGATTTAGAAGGCTGCCCGTCCTCCGTAGCTGGCTACTGCGGATGGAAAGATCGAGGGGTAGGAAAGGTAGCCCCGGTGAAATACGCTTCGCTCGTCATTGCATGAATTTCACGGGGTAAAAGGGCTGCCCGTCCATAGCAAGCTATTGCGGAGGACAGGTAGTAATGCTACGGAGGGTGGAAAGACCCTTCGACTTCGCTCCATTCGGCCCGAGCTCATGGCCAAGGGCAGGGCAGTCCGAAGACTGAAGGAAGTAGCAAGGCTAAAGGGTTAAAAAGAGGAATTGGAATGCCAATATACGAATTTTACTGCAAAGACTGTCACATGATCTTCAATTTCTTCTCCAGCACCATCAACACGGATAAGAGGCCTATGTGTCCAAAATGCGAGAAGATAAAGCTGGATCGTCAGATGTCTACTTTTGCCATCTCCCGGAATCGGGGAGAGGAAGATGATATGCCCATTCCCGATATGGACGAGGCCAAGATGGAGCAGGCCATGAATGTCCTTGCGAGCGAGGCCGAAAACATCGATGAAAACGACCCCAGACAGGCGGCTAATCTCATGCGAAAGCTGACCGACATGACCGGCATGGACATGGGCCCCGGCATGGAGGAGGCCTTGAGAAGAATGGAAAATGGCGAGGATCCCGAGCAGATCGAGGCGGAAATGGGAGATCTCCTGGAAGGCGAAGACCCCTTTACCTTTAAGGGAAAAGCCGGAGCTCGAAAGAAGCGGCCGCCAAAGGTGGATAAGGAGATGTATTATTTGTAAGGTAGAAGGTTGATGCTTTTCCTTCAGCCTTTGGCCTTCTACCTTATTACTTGCCCTTCCTTACACCTTCATCCTTTTACCTGCTTTTCCTTAAGTCTTCAGCCTTTAGCCTTCAGCCTGACTAATTCTACCTCCCCCCATGCAGCCACCTTATCCTTCACAATGGCCAGACCGCCGGAGACCCCTCCCATCTCATCGGCCCAATCAGCGATCTTTTCCAGGTCTTTTTTGCCTCTGATCCTGTTTCCAAGGGCGGTTGCCGCGCCGTCCGCGAGGACGGCGGAAGGAGAAATGATGCAGACAATGTCCGTGGATCCCAGGCTGAGGGAATGCCCCACGGTGCCGGAAGAGGCGCAAACCCCCAACGGCATCTTTTCTCGAGGGATCATCACACCGATCTTCCCGCTCAGAGGAGATTCTCCGGCAAAGACGGATACCGTGACCGACCGGTTTGTCTTCAAAAAGATATCCCCGCCGTTTTCAAGGATCACTTGATCTGTCCATTTAAGAAGTCCGTGCCCAACATACTGGGCAATGGCCCCTGCTACAGAGGCCATGGGGCCCACGCCCAGGTCTCCTGTGGTCTCGATCATCTCTTTGATCATAGGCGGGGCATACGGGTCTTCCGGATAGGGCTTCAAAGTGGTCAAGAAATCCGGGTGGATGCCAATATAGTTCTCAAGCTGGTGTCTCTGATTTAGAACAAGGTCCCTGGTCTCTTTTTCCAAGTTTTGATCAGCGCTGACCCACAAATCCGTCTCCTTCACGGCCACATGAAAGGATACCAGGTCTCTGGCATTCACCCTTTTTCTATAGGTCCGTTCTGTGTATTCAGTCATTTAATCCTTCGTCAAAGCAAAATATATTATTTTATTTTTAATTTGATGATTTTTTATTTAAATATATAATATACTAACTAATTACTCATATACACTTCAAAGTATTAGGATAAATCATGAAATGATCTCAGTTTATGGATCATCTCCAAATTAGGATAGGTGAGGCGACAGGGGAGAATATGTAAAGCAGGTCTGTTTGCCGACTAGAAATCAAGAGGGCTTCTTGCGTCTTTCATGGTTGCCTAAAATGATATTTCCAGCAGAATGGAGAACGGGCGGCCTGCCATGACCTGGGCCGAATGGAGGAAAGTTGCATTGCCTTCAGTCTTTGGTCTTCAGTCTTCCACCTTGTTTTCCTGTTATCCAGTTAGAAGGATGATAAGACAGGCCGAAATTCTTTGTCAACCTCTTTCGATAAGGGATATTATCCATAAAACGATATAATCATTGGTTAGGCATGAAGCATGTACGATGAGCAGGATTACATTGAAAATATTATTCCTCATCGCTTAGGGATGATCGAGATAATGCTTTTGCACAATGGTCGAGAGAAGAAAGGGAACGTATAAATAGGGAAAAT
>CAZCCX010000177.1:0-5139 GCA_964497115.1 uncultured Desulfobacteraceae bacterium | reverse complement strand
GGCGTCTTCCCTCGCCTATGGCCATGTCTCGCAGATACTCAGGAGTGTGACCAAGGTCCTCGATGTAATGGGGACTTCACCTTACACCTTCACAATGAACTCCACAAAATCATCTTTAAGAAAGACCTTCAAGAATTTTGTCCACCGGTTTGCGACGGGCGATCACGTCTCAGACCTACTTCTGGGTGTGAAGATGGTGATTCAACAATACGGTTCGCTGAATCAATGCTTTTCCCAGGCCTTATCTGAAGAGGACACAAACATCCTCTCCGCCATGGGATTTTTTGTCGAAGAAATGTTGTCTTGGGAAAATGACCCGGGGCATCTGGTGGCCAGACCGGAAAAAGGGAGTGCGTGCAAGAGGATGAATTTGTTTCTAAGGTGGATGGTAAGACAAGATCGAGTCGATCCTGGGGGGTGGACAGACATCCCCCCTTCCAAGCTGATCATTCCCCTTGACACCCACATGCATCGAATCAGTCAGAAACTATGTCTTACGGAAAAGAAACAGGCCAATCTGAATACCGCCCTGGAAATTACAGAGCAGTTTAGAAAAATCTGTCCTGAAGATCCGGCAAAATACGATTTTACACTTACCCGGTTCGGTATAAGGGCTGATTTATGTTCTGATCATATGTTTGCCTGTTAGGAAACGACGTACATCATGTGAAAGCAACTGATGCTATATCAGTAAATCCTTTTCCCATCCGTAATGTTCAACCCTGATTTCTTCCACCCGGCTCGTCCCCAAGCCATAGACCTTATCAGCGGCTTCTATGCAGATGGGTGGCGGAGAAAGAGGCCACGGCTCGCCCCTTATGGCCTCTCTTTTCGTCTCAATGATCTTTAGGCACACGGTCTCGACGGCCACAGGATCGGTCCCGGCGATCAAACCATTATAGGCCCATTTGTATCTTGGGTCGGGTTGAGGCCCTTTATCGCAGAGAGGATAGAGCGAGTCTACTAAAACGAGTTTTGTCTTTCCCTTGACAAAAGGAAGTTTCCAGATTTCTCCTAACTTGGAACTATCGCTTTGGTGGTAGCCGCGCGGATTTCCGGAAAACAGGATATAGTTCTTGATCACCGTGCCGATCCCAGTAAGCCAGTGGGCCTTGAGCGCCGGAAGTCCGATCAAAGCCGTGCACTTCTTGACTTTCTCGGGAGAGTCTCTCCCCTGCGCGTCCAAAATGCTCTCTCCCGGAATTCCGGCATCCACCAGTGAATTTCTCACCACGTCGACGACTTCATCATGAGTGGGATTCAAATGAGGGGTCGGAACCAAGCCGATGGTATCACCTGGATTGAGAAGGCTCAACCATGCCTCCTTGCTGTTCTTCCGGCCGGTGACCTTAGTCAACGTCTGCTCAAGCATCTTCTTCAGTATCGTTCTGTCCACATTAAATGAAGTGTCCATGGCGTTTTCATCGCGCACAATGGTCACTAAACTGGACCGAGCTGCCTGTGCTTCTGCCTTAGGCCATCTGAAACCCAAAATGGAAGTGCCGATTGTCACACCGATTGTCCCGCGTATAAAATCTCTTCTTGTTAATACACGTTTCATTTCTTTCATGATAATCCTCCTACTTCGGCAAATCGGGTTCATTCCCCTCAATGATCATCCCGGCCGTTTCCCGGTCAGGACATTCAAATACAATAGCAACATAATTGCCAATCAATTTATATGCCAGCCAGCCATCCTCTATCTTAAAGAGACGTGGGCCTTTATCAGCTAAATCAGTAGTGAACGCTTCCTGATGTTCCGGGAGATAGGCTTCATGAAAACGATTCAGGGCCTTTCGTGCGCGCTCACGGTTTTCATATTGAACAACCAGAAACTGGCTCCGTCTTTGCTCGCCGGAACCAGCCACGTTCTCATAAGTCACCATGACTGCTTCCGTGGAAAGGTTAAGATCGAGGATGTTCTCATGACTCAGATAATAAACTGAGTTTAGTGACAAATAGGAGCGAAAGAAACTCAATCTGTCCTTGCGTAAGGCCCAGACCGAGCCGATTTGAGCGGAAAGCGCTGTCAGTAACCGCGGTTCGGGGGGATTCATCCGGTTTGCTGCAATAGCCTCAGCCAAGGCAAGAACAGCCTGTCTTGAGGCAGGGGTTTCACGGAAGGCCATCACTCGGACATAGAGGTCGTCCGACCACATTCGCAATAGGCCTGCACCATAGAGAGCCCTGGTCGATGAGTCAAGAGATGGATTAGATCTATCCCCTGGAATGCCGCCAAAAAATATAATTTCGCCACCCCAATCCAGAGAAAGGAGGCCAAAGGCATCATCGGAAGTCTCCATAAAATACAATTCCACCAGAATACCGGCCTGTTCTTCAGACGTATATTCAAAGGCTTCAAGGTGACGGAAACGGTAACCCAGGTAAAGTTCCCCCGCTCCGTTCATATACTCAAAAATGTTCTCTGAGTTGATGATTTGTGGAGTTTCAGGCCTGGTCCAAACACCTACGGTTTTGGGGAGATCAATTGCACTTGCTTCTGATTCCACAACGGCCCCCTCAAAAAAGACATACACAGAAACAAAGAATATGAGGAAAAAAGATGTTTTCTGAAGCATTCTCATTGTGCTCGCCTGTTCTCACATATACAACAGCGTAGCTTTAAAATCAAATGAAATCCTAAAGTGAGCTTCCGCTTTTCACGGGCGGTTAATCACTTTCTCGATCAACCGTCTTGTATAGGGGTCCAGCGACATATCCAGGGCCTTATCCAAAGTGACCCAGGAGTAGGCCTGGGCCTCGTGGTTCAGTATCACATCATCCTCATTGGCATCTGTCGTGCAGGAATAGTCAAAGAAAATGAAGTGCATCTTTCTGTAAAATTCCTCATCGTAGACGCACTCTTGCATCATGACGAACTTGATGTCATAGACATCCAGCCCTGTCTCTTCTTTGACTTCCCTGAGCACGGTTTCTTCTATTCTCTCACCCAGTTCGATGTGTCCTCCTGGGACCACGTATTTGCCACCCCATCTCTCGGACAGGACCAGGAGCACTCTGTTATCTCGGTTGAATATCAACGCGCCAACGGTGGGCTCTGGATATATCTGTTCCCTCATAACTCTCCTTTACCCTGGCGTTGCAAAAGTCGAGGATGCTGCAGATCCGCGGCGTCAAGGGTGAAGCTGTAGTCACATACCGCGAACCCTTGACAACAAAGGAGATGCGGTATCCTCGGCTTTCCCGACCTGCCTTGCCGACCTGTCCCGAGCAATGTCGCGGGGAGCTTCAGCGAAGGCAGGAGGGTAAAAAACATGACAATTGAATGGATGACCTTGGAATTCACATCTGGTGATTTCCAGAAATAATCCCAAATGACGCCAAAATTCTTGCTATTATTGCTTTCTGAACCCCCTTGTCATGTTCTTTATGCAACGATAGGGTTTATCCCCTTTCTTTGGAGTCACTATTCGTTTTTGTTAACACCCTACGATGTTTCAAGACGATAGAGTCAGTCACATCATAGAAGGCACGTCTGATCGCGTTTTTTGATGTGTCTACAGGGTGTCTAAACATGGCTCGAAATTCCATGGAAATACGCTTTCGCAAGAGATCAAAGACGCCGGGGAAATCCTCCACAGCTAAAAGCCCGGAATAGAGCGTTGAGGTATATGGTCTAAACAAGAAGCTTAGCACGCGAAAAACCACCGTATGAAATCGAAAGTATGTAAACATGAATGATATCTGCAACCAGGTCCAGAGTCGCAGCCATTGATGGATCGTGGCCTCCAGACCCTCATAGGTGATCCAAGGTGCCCACGGCACTTTTTTGCCATAAGGAAGGAACAGAAGCAAACAGGCTACAAAAACGAAGAGGAGCCAAAAACGCCTTATCGGGAAAAAGAAATTCCGGACTGAAGGGCCCAGGATCACCTGTACGCTCCCGGTAATCAAAAGGGCCAGGGCCAGGAGCACAAAACGAATATCAATGAATACCAGAGAGATACTCAATAAGAGCATAGAAACGGATATCATCGTATAGGATGGGGGCACCTTCTCATGACTGGGGATAGAAATAACGCTATTCCTGATCTTCTCTAACGCCTGATCACAGATTTGCCCAAACATGGGAGCCAATATCCCCACAAGCATACCGAAACCAATGGAAGCAAGAATCATGACAGGGACTTGGTAAAAAAGATACACATTGTAGGTCAAGAGAAAATAGACGGCCATCAGCTGGCCCAGATTATGAAACATAGCTCCGATGACGGCGAGTCCGATCGTACCGATAAGTCCTTTTCGCCCCAGAACATGCCAAACCGTTCCCATGACAAAGGTCGCCAACACGCCGCCGCTCAGGCTCAGACAAAGAGATATAAAAGAGAATCCCGTATAGAATCCAACAAGCCATACCCTCAGGAGCGAAAAAAAAATTGCATCCACCGTGCCGTAACGAATAATCCATACGATGGTGACACAGTTGGCAAGCCCCGGTTTCAGCCACGGAAGAAAAGGAATACGCGGAAGAAACAGTTCCATCGCATTGACCGTAATAGCCACAAGCAAGAGTGTCGTCTTGAGAATGATGGTACGGCTCTCGTCATTCTCCGTAGGTAACGGCATCTATCTCATCCTCTTCAGAATTCGAATGAATGAGGAGAAGAATAAGATTCGGCGCGCAGATAATCTGCTCATAGGACCTCGATATCCAGCCTGTATTCACGCAGATCTGATGTCGGCACGGTGAAGAATGAACCCGTACCTTCTCATTTTTGATCTCTATCTCCAGAGTTCCGTCTACACCATCCACATGAAACACCCTGTCTTCGTCAAGACGATACTCAGCGATCACATCGGCCCCCTTATAGACAAGAACCGTGTCGCGGGACTGTGAGCCCATGAAAGGGATGAAGGCCACTGAAACGAAAAGGAGCGCGATAATAATAACGATATCTAATCCACGCAACAATCGTGGCCTCTTCACATTGTCGGTTTTTTCTTCGCTGTTTATAGGCATTTGGATGTTCGATGTTGGACGTTCATCTTCTAGTTCAGGTCATTGCTGTCCAAGAAAACCTGAAAACGGTGGTTCTTCCGGTTAATGAGTACCCTAATTATAGAACCCTTTTAGATCTGGGAAGGGTCATGGTGTCTTTTCGGAGTGACTGTCGGGAG
>CAZCCX010000176.1:0-5152 GCA_964497115.1 uncultured Desulfobacteraceae bacterium | reverse complement strand
GGAACCAGGGGTCTGGGGGTCTCTTTTCAAGTTCAAACCCACA
Organism: uncultured Desulfobacteraceae bacterium; assembly: GCA_964497115.1. GTDB lineage: Bacteria > Desulfobacterota > DSM-4660 > Desulfatiglandales > HGW-15 > JAFGFY01. The sequence goes on along the minus strand of CAZCCX010000176.1, from coordinate 5,109 downwards.
AGACTCCTCTGCTTTTACCGCCTCCATTTTCGGGCCGAAAGGGTCTCCGGACAGGCACATACGAGGTCCGTCGCTTTAAAAAACCAGTTCTGTGGGGCTGCTGCCGATGATGCAAAAATAAGGTGCCGTTCCACTACTTCTGGACAAATGGTTTGAGCTTGAAAAGAGAGCCCCAGGCCACTGAATTTCAGCACTGTTTTTGGACAAGAGTGTATGCTAATGGTAGCGGATCGCTACAGTAGTTCCAGAAATTCCTCCAAAGAAAGATTTTCCAACTCCTTGTGCTGTTCCTCTTCACTGACGGGCTGATCAACGAGCCCTTCTTCTGAAACCGGATGAATCATCTTTTTGAGGGACTCCTCATCTCGCTTCTCCAGCCAGCCTTCAACCAGGGCGACAGGGTCCTTGATCTCATCCAATTCTTGCCATAAGGCACCGGCAATCTGACGCGAGTCGCCAGTTGCGAGATGGGGAGAGGCAAAGTACCTGTCCAATAAGACCGCTACGGGGGTGTGAATCTCCTTTTCGATAAGTTGTTGTAATTTCTCCAAATAGGCAAGACCGTAGGCCTCCCTCGAGATCTCCTCGGCAAAGGAAGTCTCTTCCATCATGACGCCGTATTTTAGACGGCACCTCTGAATCCCCCTTAGAGGTTCAGGGACCCACACCTTGTATTGGGATCGATCCACTACCTCTTCATCCGGAACAATCTGGAAAACGCTGCTGTCCATTTCAGGAACCACGGAATCCTGGGGTCCCCCCGGGGTTTGAATCCTGGTTCCGGGCTTCAGGGGATGGAAGACGCCGTCCTGTGTGATGTAACCGATTTCATGATGGCCACAGAGGGGGCATTCTCTTGATGTAACGATACCTTCTGATGACATTTCATCTTCTCCTTTCAAAAGGGTGTTTTTTCTGCAAATACCCAAGAACGGCCTTCGGCAGTTTGTTAGGGCGACAATCTATCATGACTCAATGGGTGAGGGGTAGTCAACAAAGTCGTCATTCGCTATACAAGACCTTTTTACAAAAGCAAATGAAAGATATATAATCTGGTCATGTTGGGAGATCGTTTGGTTTTCATCTTCGTCATATGGGTTATCTATTTGTATTTGTGGTGTTTTTTATATGGATATCTTGGGCGGTGTTTCAGGCCTTGATATTGAGTATGGGAATTATTTGATTGACAATAACAGAGATTCTTATAGATTAGGCCGTACAGTATCCTGCCTGGAGCGCTCTTCCACATGGTTGATGTCTCTTTGACGGAATCCCGACATATTGGCGGTGTAGCTCAGTTGGTCAGAGCATGCGGCTCATATCCGCAGAGTCACTGGTTCAAATCCAGTCACCGCCACCACAATTTCTATATTGACATTTTTTCAAATATCCTTATCTTCACACTAAAAGATTTGCCAAAACGGAACTGACTCGAATGAATTTACAGTCTTTTCAAGGCGAGAATATCTCAACGATGAGCGAGGCTCTCGGCATTGCAGAGGAGAGTACGGGAGACTTCTACAAATTCTCATTGGGGCAATGGAAAAGACACCGCTATGACGTGAAGACCCTTCCGGGATTGGGAACCGATGAAGTTCGCCCCCACGCCTTTGCCCTACTGAAAAAGGGAACAAGTGTGATCAGCGATTTTGAATCTAAATCCAAGGAACGCGATTGTTATTTCATCTGTCTTCAGGATCATCAGATACTGGAAGCCTTAAGCAAAGACAAGAACCTCCTGCTATTGCCCTTGCTCATCTATGTGTTTGTCCACGAACTGGTCCATATTGTCCGATTCTGTAATTTTTCTCAACGGTTTGACGTTTCAGATAAGAGAAGGGAAAAGGAAGAAAAGGTCGTTCATTCAACAACTTTCGAGATCTTGAAGGGTCTTCCCCTTCCCAGAATGGACTATGTCCTTCACTCATACCAGAACCACAGGATGTGCGAGATGACCATGTCGTGATGAATGAATTTACGAGGTGAAGAAGCATGCCTATTTATGAATACGAATGCACAAAATGCGGGAACAAGACAGAGGCCTGGCAGAAATTCTCTGATCCGCCCTTGACCGAATGTAATCTGTGCTCCGGAAGAATGAAGAAAGTGATGTCCCAGAACTCCTTTCATTTAAAGGGATCGGGATGGTATGTGAGCGATTATGCTTCGGGCCACAGTGGAAGTGCTCCGAGCAAGGAAAATTCGGATGAGAGTTCGGCTAGCAAAAAAGGAGATGAAGTGACCAAAGACAAACCGAAAGAAGATGCCTCTTCGTCCAATGATAGGAAGGATAAAGATTGAAAAGAGGCTAGGAAATCAATAGACCATGAAGAATTTTGACACTGGAAGGGTTCAGAATAAACTCATTAACAGGCTGGAGAGGAAGGAACAACAGGAAGCCTTCAAGAGGGATAGATTCTTCAGCTTCAAACTGCCCGAAATCCATACGCAACTCTCTCAAGCCTTGCTTATGGAAAAGATCATTGAGACGGATAATACGGCAGCCGTGTCTCAACTTGTGTTGAAAGGTCTAAAGACTGCCCTGAGAAGCAGTGAATTTGACATGAAATACTTTATAGCCCCCATCCGTGATCTCGTGCCCCACGCCAATCCTATCTCCTTATACATGACCCAATACATTCTGGAAGTCCTTCTGAATGATCCTTCAGTGATTGATGTGTATGGAACAGACCAGGAGATCTATAAGGTCGTGAATCGTGTGATTACGCAGATCAATATGAAATTCGAAAGAACGGAAAAGGAGCTTATCGAACAGCTTTCCCACAATAAGTCTCTCTCCCCCGGTTCAAGAGACTATGATATTGCCCTTGACGAGCTTTTCCGAAAGAAGATGGGCAACCCCCAACAAAAATAGAAATCAACCACAACTCAAGGTGTTTGGAAGGTGTTTAGGCTGAAGACTGAAGGGCGAAGCTCGTAAAAAGCCAAAAACTCATCTCTCCCGCCCCAAGTGGTGTGCGGGTGAATTGCAGTGAAAGTACAGAAAATCTTGGAATATCTGGGTTCCCGCTCTTCACTCGGAGTGGAGGACAGATTCCCCACCTCTGACGTCCCGCTGAAGCGGGTGAAGGACGAACGTGGAAATGACAAAAATGGGACAAGACGGGCTTTTCGTGGACCCATCAGACTTGTCTGTCCACCTTTTAGTTGCACAATTCCTTCATAAAGTGTATAGAAATTCCGTAACATTTTGGGGAATCGAAACTCGCCTTTGGCGTAATTTTATGAGTTGTATTAATAAGAAGAGGTGTATCCTATGTCTGGAAAAATAGCTTTTCTATTCCCCGGTCAGGGTTCCCAGTTTATCGGCATGGGAAAGGATATGGCCGAGCACTTCTCGGAAGCAAAGGAAGTATTTGATCAACTGGATGATGTCTGTAACAAACCCATGTCAAAGCTCTGCTTTGAGGGGCCCATGGAGGAGTTGACCCTCACGGTCAACCTTCAGCCGGCAATTACCGCTGTTAACCTGGCTTGCCTTAGCGCACTCAGAAGATCGGGAATTCGCCCCATGGTCTCAGCCGGGCACAGCTTAGGTGAGTACAGCGCTCTGGCCGCAGCCGAGAGTCTCTCTGATTATGATGCCCTGAAGTCAGTCAAGAAGCGGGGTGAGTTGATGCACAGAGAGTCCCTTTCAAATCCGGGAACCATGGCGGCAATCCTTGGCATGAGTGTTGAAGATGTCGAAAAGATCGTGGCGAAGGCCGGAGACTCGGGCGTATTGGCCGTAGCCAATCACAATACCGCCGAGCAGATCGTCATCACGGGCGAGCAAGGGCCCCTTTCTAAAGCCGTCAAGATTGTCAATGAAAACGGAGGAAAGGCGATCCCGTTGAAAGTGAGCGGGGCTTGGCACTGCCTGTTGATGGAAAAGGCCGTGGACGATTTCCATCAGTTTATGAAAGACATTCCTTTCTCGGCCCCTCAAACAACGGTTCTGTTCAATGCGACAGCCAAGAGCGAGACTGATCCCGAAAAGATCAAGGGGCTTATGGCCAGACAACTCATAAGCCCTGTTAAGTGGTACGATATCATTTTAGATATGGTATCAAGCGGTGTCGATACTTTCGTGGAAGTGGGCCCTAAGAAGGTCTTGACCGGTCTGGTGAAGAAGATTTTGTCCCGTGATACGGAGGCCAAGATCTACAACATAGAGGATACACAGAGCCTTGAGGGTTTCTTGAAGGCTGTGGCCTAGCGTTGGGTTCATCCGATCAATGAGTGCGTAACGACATGATGGGCTACCAGAGTTGAACATCGATCGAATGGTGATGAAGGGTAGCTAGTGTCGTGTCCCAGAAACAACTTCCGTAATTCTGCGCAGATTCTATGACACGTGGGGGGCATGGGGCGGACATTCTTGAAGTTTCGATTGCCATCGAAGCGTTTGCTCCTGTACGGGAAGAATATCTCCCAAAAGCGCAATTCTATCTCAGGTATTCAACCGATCATCCCAGTCATACTCTTTAGAAGTCACGGTATGTTCCAGCCTCTGCAATCGACGCTCAAGGGTCTCGTAGTGTCTTCTTAGGCGGTCGATGCCGCCGGTTTTGGAGTAGATGTAGGAGTTATAGAATTCTTCTTCACCGTTTCGGCCAAAAGGGATGACCGGCTCCGGCTTCATTAGCAGGCCCGCCACAAAATAGAGGACGACAATGGGCCAAAATCCACTGACAAAAAGGAGAATGATCACGACGACCCGAGTTCCGGAAACTGGAAGATCAAAGTATTCTGCAATGCCCCGGCAAACCCCCAATAGTTTGCCGTTTCGGGATCGATAGAGCCTGCGATCGGGGATTCTCTCATGGAATCGTCTCATCGTGTTCCCCCCTTCTTTTCGTGTTCGAGAATGATGGTTTCAAGGGCCTCGATACGCTTTTCCATTCGAGTAATACCCTGATAGATCTCCTGAGCCGTTCTGGCCTCGTCCGCCTCCATACTTTGGCCCTTTTTCGTCTTACCGCCCTTAAGTATCGCCAGGGCGATGAGAAAGATGGGGCCGCCAAATATGAGCAGTACGGCCACAAGCCCAATCATTAGTCCTATGAATTCTTGCATGTCTGCTTTGCCTCCGCTCCGGATCAAAAG
>CAZCCX010000175.1:0-5164 GCA_964497115.1 uncultured Desulfobacteraceae bacterium | reverse complement strand
CACGAGGGGCTCGCTTTTCAGTACGCCGTGACCGCCACTCAGGAAAATGGGGCATCTGAACTCGATATCTTCTTGGCGGGCGATGGTTTCTATTTGGAGAATATGTCGTTTGAGACGGTTTCTGATCGTAGGGCGACTAGAAAATCTTCTAAGGGCTTCTTACCCTTAAGACGATGCAGCGTTCGTTTCAAAGACATCACGGGCACCCAAATAGCCCGATTGGAATATTTCATTCAGAACCACACCGTAAGTTGAAGATTGAAGTTCCGAACGTCTTATCCTCCCGCCTTTTCATTCCCTACAAACTGGGGGTTTTTGCAGCTGGTATGGCTATGGAAAGTCCCCATTTTCACCAAGAACCCGGTCTTGATCCTGTCAGATCCGGTCTACCCGGGACGAAGATCAACTCTCGGCCCCTAGGGTGAGGACATTTGGTGCTTTTTTGAATGGGACATACAACATACAGTCTGGTATGATGAGCTTGTCGGAATAAGACTAAAGGGAGGCTAAAGAATGACGCAACAAGGTAAGATGGCCCCGGAAGATCTCAATATGATCCTTGATACCATATCCAAACTGGAGAAGGATCGGCTCTCTTTAGAAACCAAGCTGGAGATGGATCGGACCGGGGATTTTCCCATGGAACTCATTCGTTTCATGTTAGGCCCCGAGATGGGCCTTCATCTGGTCTTTGTTCCCGAGGAGTATGGAGGCCTCGGCGCCGGAGCGACGGAAATCGCCATTGTATCGGAGAGAATGGCCAAGATGGATTTGGCCATCGCCTCATCTTTTCTGGCGATCTGTCTGGGTATGGATCCCATCAGAGTGGGGGCCACAGAAGAACAGAAAGAGAAGTATATAGGCAGGATCGCCGAGGAAGGCCTCATTGTGGCCTATGGCGTGAGCGAACCCGATGCGGGATCAAATGTCCAGGCCCTCAAGACCAAGGCGGAACGGGTACTGGACGAGGAAGGAAACATCAAAGGCTACAAGATCAACGGCCAGAAACAATTCATCACCAACGGCGGCGTGGCAGACCTCTACACGATCCTTGCCGATACGCCCGAAGGTCCCTCCTTTTTTGCTGTAGAGGCGGGAATTGAAGGCTTGATCCCCGGAAAGCATGAAGACAAACATGGCATCAGGGCCTCTGATACATGTCCTTTGGTCTTGGAGGACCTCTACCTGCCGGCTGAGAACTTGATCGGGGGCGTAGAAGGACAGGGTTTAAAACAGGCGAACAAGGTGTTCGGCTACACAAGGCTCATGGTGGCCACATTTGGTCTGGGATGCGGTGTGGCTTCCCTGGAAAGGGCAATCAAGTATTCCAAAGAGAGGGTTCAGTTCGGCACGACGCTTTCTGAGAAGCAAGGATATACCCACAAACTCTTCGTTCCACATGCCGTCCAATTGGAGGCTGTACGGGCCTATATCGAAGAAACCGCTCGAAGACTCGACACGGTTGAGGATGATTTGCAGGTGGAAGGATCTATTGCCAAGTATTTTGCCACAGAGGCGGGGGATGCCATGGCCAATGACGGCATTCAGGCCTTTGGCGGATACGGCTATACGCGGGAATACGAAGTGGAGAAGATCAAACGTGACGTCAAGGTCCTCACCGTTTACGAAGGCACCAGCGAGATCCAGAAGAATATCATTTCCGTGTTTCGCCTTAGGGCAACGGTTCGATCAAAGGGTCGGTACTATCTGGATATGGCCGACGCACTGGAAAACCTCCCGGAGAACTGTGGGGCGAGGTTTCTATCCGTAGCGATCCGTATTCTCAACCAGGTGGTTTTGAACGTGAGAGCGGCCAAATTAACCAAATCCCAGCATGTCATGTTCCTGTTGGCGGACATGATGGCCTGGTGTGAGGTAGGGAAAGCCCTTTGCGAGAAGGCCGTAGATTATGACGGAACGGAAAGAACCCCGGAATACATGAAAGCAGCTGCCCGGCTTTTTGCCAGGGAGGTATCGGAAAAGGTCTATGTCAACGGGCTCAAGATCGCCTGTGGATGCGATAAGGATATGTCCGAAGTCATGGAGAGTCTCAACACGCTGAATCTTGGTGAAGTCATGAGGGCCCGTCTCAGAGATATGGATTTGGTTGCCGAGGAGTTGGTCAAATGATACCAGTAAGTCTCCTCCCCTAGAGCGGGAGGTCTCAGGAAGCCCCCTCCAAGGGTGCCTCAAGGTAAGAAAGACTCAATGGCTGGAGGTTATTGCATGTTCACTAATTGTGCTTGCGTGAGCCGGCGGCTGAAAAGAGCTACGGTGCTGGGAGACTTTGGACGGTCAATCATGTATGAGCTTTCGTGGTCATGGTAAATCAGAAGAAGTACCGCCGGCGACCAGAAAAAGCAGGCCCTAAACGAGGCCGTGGCCGCATACAGGAAAATTCTTACGAATCCCCCAGAGCAGACCCCCATCTCAAGCCTCTCTTCAAGAAGATCGGTGTCCCAAAACCCACCCCCTTCGAACCAGACCCTTTTCAAGTGGAGGCCCTTGAACAGATTAAGACCTTTGACGTCCTGGTCAGCGCACCTACGGGCTCCGGGAAGACATGGATTGCCTCTCAGGCCATCAGACAATATCTCTCCAAAGGATTGAGAGCCTGGTATGCGTCGCCGCTCAAGGCCCTGTCCAATTCCATCTATCAGGAATTGAGCCGGGAATTTGGGTCCGAATCATGTGGAATCCTAACAGGGGATCGAAAAGAGAATGCCAACGCACCGATCATCGTGGGAACCACGGAAATTTTACGCAACCAGCTCTACGATGCGATGCAGACGGGGATCACCATCCAGTCCGACCTGGTGATATTGGATGAGGCGCACTATCTCAGTGATCCGGATCGAGGGGTGGTCTGGGAAGAAGTGCTCATCTATCTGCCGCCCAGAGTAAGGCTCTTGCTACTCTCAGCGACTGTGTCCAATGCGGAAGAGATCGCGGCATGGCTGGAGGAGAATCGGGGAACGCAGACCCAGGTTGTGCGCTCTGATGATCGGCCCGTGCCATTGGAAATGCTTTTCCTTTTCCCGGACGGATTCATCTCTCCCCTTGGCGGCAAAAAGGGACTTGCCCCCAGGGTCAAGAGATTTGTCTCTTCCCGAGCCGGCAAGAGAAGAAGATCGGGAAAAATCCATTTTGGGGAGATCATCCACTGTCTGAGGGCGTTTGATCTCCTTCCGGCCATCTTTTTCCTCAAATCAAGAAAAGACTGTAACCATGCCCTCCTTACCTGCCCATCCGTGGAAAGACCTTCTGAACTCAGAGGGCGGGTTGAACAGGAGGTCAAGGGGTTTGTGCAGGAGTATCCTCACCTGAAGGGGCATCCTCAACTGGACCGATTGTTGAACGCCGCAGTGGGCTCCCATCATGCGGGCCAGCTTCCCTACTGGAAGATACTTGTTGAGAGGATGATGAATAAAGGATATCTGGAGGTCATCTTCTCCACATCCACGGTGGCGGCGGGCGTGAATTTTCCTGCAAGGACCGTGGCTTTAGTCCAGAGTGACCGTTATGACGGGCATGAATTCACCAACCTCACGGCAACAGATCTTCACCAGATGGCCGGTCGGGCCGGACGAAGGGGGAAGGACCACATCGGTTTTGCCCTGATCGTGCCCGGCCTTCACCAGGACCCTGAGCTGATACATGAACTAAGGGACTCTCCTCCGGAGCCCCTTATGAGCCAGATCCACATCAATTTCTCCATGACCCTGAACCTGCTCTTATCCCATACCCCCACGGAGGTGAAGGATCTCCTGGACCATTCCTTTGCCGCCTTCCAAGAGAAGAAGGCGGGGTCCCCGGTGCAGAGGCGCTGGGAGGAGATGCTTGGGGTCTTGAATAACGCACTCCCTCGCGGCGTATGCGATACGGGTGACCCCTACGAGATTCTGGAGAACATTGAAAAAAGACTGGAAACAAAGAAAGAAAAAAGGGTGATGACAAGAGAGATTCGAAATGAAAGGCGACTGAGGACATACACCCCATACCTGCGACCCGGGCGATTGTGTCTTCATAAGAATAAGGGCGTCTATGTCATCTTTCATACCTACAAGGATGAAGGAAGACTGATCTGTGCGGCCCACAATATTCAAGAAACGGTTCGAGCCAGGCAACGCAAAATCCGGTTGAGAAAGGTCCCTTTCGATAAGATCAGAGCCCTCTACGATTATCGGGTCGACTTGCCGGAGGGGTATTCTTTGGAGAGATTGCAGGCGCTTTTCGATGCCATCAGGAGGGAAGACCTGGAGTTGTTGCATGTCGATGCCTCCGAAGGAGCAGCCGGAGAAAAAGAGCTGGATCTCATCCAGAAAAGACTGAGCGAACTTCCATGTGAGACGTGTGAACATCTCAATGAGTGCCACACGGCAAAGAACAAGAAACTGAAAAGGATCTTAAAGGAATTTCGGACCCTTGCCTATAAGATGGAGGGGGACAAAGGCGGGTTGTGGGCCAGTTTCAAAAGACATCTCAGGTTTCTCAAAGAGATGGGTTTTGTGGATGAAACGGATCTATTGACCCCTGACGGGGACTGGGCATCTAAATTGAGACTGGACCAACCCCTTCTTATTGCCGAGGCCATCAGAAGAAAGGCCCTCAGCGGCATTTCTCCTGAGGTCATGGCAGGGTGCATGGCGCCTTTTGTCTGGGATCGGGTCCAGGAAGTGAAGCTTCAGACTCAAAGTCCCATGGACCTGAAGGATTGTGAGGATGCCTTTAGCAACGTGATCGAATCAATTCAGGAGATCAGAAGGCTGAAAGCCAAACGGGGATTTGAAAACCCGCCCATCCTCTTTTGGCCCGCGGCAGCCCTGTTTTTGTGGGCTAAAGGAGTCCCGTGGGAAACGCTCTTGTCCTATATTCCTGTGGATGAAGGGGATATGGCCTCTCTGATTCTAAGGACAGCAGACCATTTGCGGCAGGCGACAAACCTGAAGGAATCCCACCCCGAACTCGTCTCTGTGGCCCGGACGGCCACAGAACGTATCCTGCGTGAACCTGTCCTTATCTCCTAATCTTACGTTTCGGAGATTCTGCAACTTACTGAAGTCAAGGGTATTTGTCGGGGCCTTATATTCTGCTTCTCGCTCGACCTTGACCGAAGTTCATGATTTTTAATAAATAATTGTGCAATATCAGCATGTTATCCGCC
>CAZCCX010000174.1:722-5185 GCA_964497115.1 uncultured Desulfobacteraceae bacterium | reverse complement strand
GCTTCATAATATGCAGAATTATGGTGCCGTTCCACGACCTCTGGACAGATGGTGGCGAAACTGAAAAGAGACCCCCATGCCCCCTCGTGTCATAGAACCTGTTCAGAATTATGGAAGATATTCTGCTGTTATTGCCTTTATCGACAGCTGACTTGGCCATCAAATCTCTCCAAAGCCCTCACCTGTCGCCCTGCAATAAGCCCCCCAGAATATTTCCGCCCAATCCAGCGACTCCCTTGTTTTCCCCTTTATTCTGAAATCTCGCTGCAGCCAAAATCCGATCAGCCAATCGGGAAAAGGGCAGGCTCTGCAAATAGACCGTTCCAGGACCGGTGAGCATGGCAAAAAACAGGCCCTCTCCGCCAAAAAGCGAGTTTTTGAATCCCCCGATAAATTGAATATCATAATTCACATTCTTGGTAAAGGCGACCAGGCATCCCGTATCCACCCGGAGGGTTTCATTTGCGGCCAATTCCTTCTTAATAATGGTGCCCCCCGCATGAACAAAGGCCATACCGTCACCCACCAGTTTCTGCAAAATGAATCCCTCACCGCCGAATATTCCGGCACCTAGTTTCTTTGTAAAGGCCACTTCAATCTCTACCCCTCTTGCCGAACACAAGAAGGCATCCTTCTGGCACAAGAACTCCCCTCCAAGCCTATCGAGTTCCAGAGGGATGATCTTGCCCGGATACGGTGCGCCGAAGGTCACATGGGCCTTTCTGGAGGCATTATTCAGGAAGGTGGTTATAAAGAAGCTCTCACCGGTAATCATCCTTTTAAAACCCTTAAACAACCCACCTTCTGTGGAGGTCTGCATCTCAATCCCCTCTTCCATGAACATCATGGCACCGGCCTCTGCTCTTACACCTTCACCTGGGTCCAATTCGATCTCCACCGCCTGCATATCATCTCCGTGAACTTCATAATCAATGATATCCGCCATATTGATCTCCTTTCCTTATCAAAAATATCTTATGTCAGCCTGACCCGCACCTCGCAAAGTTGTTGCTGACAGCTTCCAGTCTCCCAATCGCCAAGGGATTTCTCTCATTAGTCGTATTGGCGACTTAATAAGCTAATGGAAAAACCCTCGCCCTCATGAATTCTGCCTTTCAAGATCCCGCCCTCTCTTCTCTCCTGCGAAGGCATCGACCATAGCTACTCCTTTCTCTCAAGCAAAAAGCGTGAGAGAGAACCCTAAAAAAACCATCCTTTGTGCCACAGAGCCAATATGTCAAGACTCCATGCCACCATAATATGAAGCATGACCCCTCCAAAAATACTGCCTGTACGCAAAGACAGCCACCCCAACAAGGTCCCGGCAATAAAAGCGCCTGAAGTCTCCATCCAGGGTTTTGGGAAATGGATCATCATGTAGGGAAAGAGCATCACAATCACCGCACTCACCTTACCCAGTCTCTCTTTTAGACCGTGGACCATGAAGCCTCGGAAGAAGAATTCCAGAGCAAGGAACTGTAACGCGTAAAAGATTTCCCATATGACTAATTCCAGCCATCCGTTTGGCTGTGAAAGAAAAGGGTAGACCCCTGTGAACTCGGCCTGAGAGGAAACCGTAACAACAGCTATCCCAGCAGGAATGAACAACATTAGATATAACGGCAAATGGGTCTGCAACCCTCGCACAGTCCAGCCATAATCATGGAGATTCTTGCCCATCAGTCTTAAGACGAGAGCCGGAATGACGAAATAACACATCACGCAACCCACAGCCCAACCCACTAGAGCGGCCAGATCATTGGGCATGCCGCCATTATTGACCAATCCCATGAGATGGAAGCGGAATGGTCCTTCTACAACATAATAGTGAAGACATATCAAGCAAATGGCAGACGTAAGTACAACGATTATGAGCTCGTAGTTCTTAGTCCCAAAAATACGTACTTCATTCCACAAATCTGCTATTTTGAATTTTTCTGTTTCCATTTCAAAGAGGCTTTCATGGATTTCTTAGGCAAACAGAAGATGCCATTAGAATACCTTTGGCCAGTGTCGTGTCCCGGAAGTAACTCGAACCAAAAAAACACCTATTGCAGTTTCAAAGGGGGGCATGGGGGTCTCTTTTCAGTTTCACACCCAAAAGACGCCCGAGCCCGTAACCGCCCCCAAAGCGGACAACGTTCGGTGGACACGCACAAGAAATGCCCGTCGCTGTGGCGACATTGCTCGTGGGGCTGCTTCATAATATGCAGAATTATGGTGCCGTTCCACTACCTCTGGATAGATGGTGGTGAAACTGAAAAGAGACCCCCGTGCCCCCCTATCAAGTGTCATAGAATCCGCCTAAGATTATGGAAGTTGTTTCTGGGACACGACACTAAGCTATTGTGAGAAATCTCGCCGCATGATGTCCCCATCATTCTTCGTCCCTATCCGGTTTCGGTCCCTGCGGAAAAACCACTTTTCCACATAGACTCAAATCATAGCCCTCCAACCCATCACTCAGGGTTCTAAAGGCGGGTTCATGGAGAATACCCAAGAATAGCTGGACGCCATGTTCAAAGAAGCGGTCCTTTGAGACGAGGAGGTCGTATCTCTCCCAGCGAAGGGGAATAAAATCCAGGTCCAGAAGCTGTGCAACAGGCCTGATGGCGGGGCTTGCGTCGGCTCGGTCTGAGAGGACTTCCAGACCCACGTCCAAGTGACCACGAAATTCCTGCTTATAGCCTTCAATCTCTGTGCCCCTAAGGCCGGCCTTTTCAAGTTCATGATCAAGGAGAAGACGTGTACCCGTCCCCTCGGGACGATTGGCGATCTTGATCCCGGGTTCCCCCAGATCGGAGACGCCCTTGATTGCCTTTGGATTTCCCTTAGCAACGATAAGCCCCTGTTCTCTCCGGCAGAAGTTGACAATGGCCGGCGAATCACCTCTCAATTCCTGGTGCGCGAAGTCAAAGTTGTATTCCTCTTCATCATCCTGCAGAAGATGGCTGGCTGCGATGTGACATGTCCCGCTTCCCAGGGCCTTGAGCCCTCCAAGACTTCCCACATTTCCAAAAACCGCCAGGTGATCAGGGTGAAGGCGATTGAAAAGTCCGATGGCTTTTTCCAGCAGGATGTCATTACTTCCCACAAGGATGAGAATCCCGATGGAGGCGGGAAGATGGGCTGTTTTGGGGTAGTTGATGATATGACTCTCCAGCCACTGTTCCACTAATGCCTTCGGGAAGAGCCATTTGCCAGTGACCTTTGTGGCCGGAAGCCCTTTGTCTGAAACCAGGGTGTAGATCATCTTTTCGTTGACATCGAGAAGTTCGGCGACCTCTCTTGTGCTGAGAAAGTTCTTTTCCTTTTTCATGATTTCTCCTTTGAAGTTCAGGGTTCAGAGGTTCAGGGTTCAGAGGTTTAAACACAACCAAACCCTGAACGGGGAACCGGGAACCCTGAACCTTTGAACCTCTGAACCTTAGAAGACTTCAATCCCATCCGTGGGACAGATGAGCCACACGTCCTCTCCCAAAGATAAGTGTAAATGTCCGAATACCTCTCTTGGGATCAAGACACTCAGGGGGATCCCCACATCCACCAGGGCCCTTACCTGGTTCTGCCCATCCGTAAGCTGTATGAGTCTCCCTCTTAAGGTGTTCTCTGTCGATAAATCGCCTTCATCCCGACTGATCCTCAGAGTCCTCGGATCAATGGAGATCCGGATGGAGCCCGACTTATCAGAGCGTACCCGAAGTCGGAGGCCGTTTTGAAGCACACAGTATTTAGGACCTTCTTCATCCGTTTCCAATCGACCACTAAAGATGTTTTCATAGATGGATTCTGCGACCTTCCCTTCATAGAGAAAAACCGTCGCGTGTGCCAGTTTTGAGGCCTGGAGCATGTTGTGGGTGGTGAAAATCACAGAAATCCCTCTTACCCTGTTAATCTCCGCAATGATGTGTTCAATGGCCACCTGGTTTTCCACATCCACGTTGCTCGTAGGTTCATCCAGGAGGATGACTTCAGGAGAACAAGCCAGGGCCCGCGCTATGGCAACCCTCTGGGTTTCACCGCCTGATAGCCTGTGGGCCTTTGCATGTCTGAACACACCCATGCCCACAAGCTCCAGGAGTTCTTCCACGATCCCATCGCGTTGTTCCTTGGGTGTCTTGCGGATTCTTAAAGGGAACTCCACATTCTTTGATACGGTGGAGGTAAACAGGATAGGCTGTTGTTGAACAAGCACGACTTTCCGACGCAACTCTATCAGGTTACCGTTACTGAAATTCACCTCTTCTCTTTCAAACCAGACCTCTCCGGAACTGGGTGTTGATAGAAAGGCTAGAATCTCCAGGAGGGTGGTCTTTCCAGCGCCGTTCGGGCCCAGGAGACCCAGGACTTTCCCCTTTTCCAGAGAAAGTTCTTTCAGGTCGAGAATCGTCCGTCCGTCATAGATCTTTTTCAGGTTTTTCAGATTGTAGATCATCCTGTTTACACCCTGGTCCTGCCCTGGG
>CAZCCX010000174.1:0-712 GCA_964497115.1 uncultured Desulfobacteraceae bacterium | reverse complement strand
CCCAACATCATGCTGATTCCCACCTCAGCGATGACCCTCCCAAAGGCCGTAATCATGGATGCCATGATGCCAAAACGCGCTTCGCGTAGAATCACCCAGGCCGTCTGAAGCACATTGGCGCCCAGGGTCAAGGCCGTCTCACGGTACCGGTCGTCAATGCGACTGAAGGCACTAATAGTGAAAGTGGTCACAAGGGGGATGATAAGGATCACTTGACCGACGATGATGGCCTTCTGTGTGTACAAAAGGTCCCAGGGACCGAAAATGCCCCTCCTGGACAAAAAGGCATACACAAAAAGCCCAACCACCACGGTGGGCAGGGCCAGCAAGGTGTTCAAGATGGTAATGAGAAAACGTTTTCCGTGGAACTCCCTGAAGGCAATGAAAAAACCCGCCGGAATACCCACGATACTTGCGAGGAACGTGGATATGCAACTCAGCTTTAAGGAGAGACCGACGATCTCCAAGAGCTCCGGATCCATTGATCCTATGAGCACCGCAGATGATAGAAAGCTGTCAACCAAGAATTCCATGATTCTTATGAAATGTCCAAAATTCCGGATTCCGGTTCATCGGAGAATGACACAATTTGTTGCCGGGTTAAACCCTGAATCCTGAATAAACAATCTTGAATGGATTTATTAAAAGCATAATTCTATCATTGCTGTCCAAGAAAAATCTAAAAACGGTTTTTGGTAGACATAAGTGCTTG
>CAZCCX010000173.1:0-5198 GCA_964497115.1 uncultured Desulfobacteraceae bacterium | reverse complement strand
TCTCCCGAAGGGTAGCACCTTTTGCTTTGCCATTGTCGGAAAAGCAAAAAGTCTGTGTTTGTCTAGAGAGCGCAGCGAACGGGTGGTCAATAATAGACCTTGCCTCATTATGGATAAGGCAAGTTTATCTCCTTCTAGGGGTTAACCCAAAGCCGGGCCCTCTGGACCCGGTTCTTTTCTCAGAGAATATGCATATTGGGCACTAAACCTCCCGAAACCGATTCAATCGATGGTATATCCCCCCCAGTGCCATCAACTCTTCATGGGTTCCTTGCTCCCGAATCCGGCCTTGATGCATGACGAGGATTCGATTTGCTTTTCGGATCGTGGATAGTCTGTGGGCTACCACCAGGGTGGTGCGCTTTTGTGTGATTTTAGAAATAGCTTCCTGAATGAGGCGTTCGGTTTCCGGGTCCACGCTGGAGGTGGCCTCATCCAGGATGAGGATCTGAGGATCATACGCCAATGCCCTGGTAAATGAAAGGATTTGGCGTTCACCCGTCGAGAGGGCAGAGCCCCCCTCGCCCATTTCCTGATCCATCCCATCTGGCAGACGTCGGACAAACCCGCTTGCGTTGGACCGGGTGACAGCCAGATTAATGGTGTCGATCTCGACCTCTTTACGGCCTAACGAGATGTTTTCCTTGAGGCTGCCTCCAAAAATAAAGACATCCTGCATCACCAGCCCGATATGGGAGCGAAGTTCATGCTTTGACCAATCCCTCAAATCAATCCCGTCCAGGTAGATGTTCCCTTGCCCGGGATCATAGAACCTCTCAATAAGATTCACCACCGTGGTCTTGCCGGCGCCAGTCGCCCCAACGATGGCGACCATCTCACCGGGTTGGACCTCAAAAGAAATATCACGCAGCACCGGACGGTCATTATCATAGGCAAAATGGACCTCCTTAAACTGCAGGTGGCCCTCCACCTTTGATGGTGCCACAGGATTATCCGGCTCAGGGATGACGTCCCTGTGGTCCATGAATTCGAATATCCGTTCGGTAGAGGCCATAGCCGATTGCATGATATTGTACTTCTCGGCAATGTCTCGAATCGGTTTGAAGAACATTTCGATGTAAGAGATAAAAGCCACCAGAGAGCCGAGTGTGAGGTATCCTCCGATTACCTTGCCTCCTCCATGCCAAATAATCAATGCCACGGCAAAAGAGTAACATAGGTCCATGATCGGCCTGAATAGGGCGAATATACGTATTTGTTTCATCCCGGCCACATAGCTTTCATGATTGATCTCGGAAAAAGTCTCCATCTGGGATTCTTCGCGGGCAAAAAGCTGAACAATTTTCATGCCGCTAAAACGCTCCTGCATGAACGTATTCATTTTTGCCACCTTTTCCCGAAGCTCTCTGAATGCCTCCCGTGCCAGACGGCTGAAGAAGAGAGTAAGCCCAAAGATAAAGGGAAGAACCATGAAACTGACCAGCGCTAATCGCCAGTTGAGGGTTAGGAGAATGGCCAGAATCCCAACGAGGATGAAGATATCCTTAAAAAATGTGATAAGAGACGATTTGAAAAACTCATTCAAGTTTTCGATATCATTGGTCACTCGTGTGACCAGGCGTCCGACGGGGTTGTGATCGTAGAAACGGATCGATTGAGATGTTATTTTCTTGAACAGACGGAGACGGATATCCAGCATGATGTTCTGCCCGATATATTCCAGGACATAGTGTTCAGCGTATCCAAACCCGAAAGTTAAGAAGAGAATGCCGACAAGGATGAGGGCCACCACAGCGACTCCGTTTAGGTCTGACTGTCTGGCCTCGAGAAGCTGTCCCGGTTCCAAATAGGCAGGCCTTTTCTCATCATTTTTCTGAGAAATAACCTCTTGGGTTTCAGAGGAGAGAATGTATCTGTCAAGGGCTATCTTTAACAGATAGGGGGGAGCAAGATTCAGGAGAGTAATCAATAGACTGAGAAAGAGGCCAAAAGAAATGACTTTCTTGTAGGGAAGGGCATAGGGCGCCAATCGTTTCAAAAGCCTCAGATTATAGGGCTTGCCCAATTCTCCTTCTTCCGTATATCCGTAGTCACCACGCATGACCGGTTGCCTCTATTTCCAATTCTTGTGCAAGAATCTGTCTTTCATAGAGCCTGGCATATTCATGGCCAGTCTCCATAAGGGTCCGGTGGTCACCTTTCTCGACCAATTGCCCCTTGTCCAGGACCGCTAACAGGTCTGCCCGGCTTATGGTGGATACTCGGTGAGACACCATGAGGGTGGTCTTTTCCTTCCGGAATTCCAAAATCTGATTGAGGATTCTCTCTTCAGTGCGTGTGTCGACCATAGAGAGGGCATCATCCAGAATCAGGATGGGCGGATCGGCAAGAAGCGCCCTGGCAATGGTCAACCGTTGCCTCTGGCCACCGGAAAGGGTAATGCCCCTTTCTCCCAGTAAGGTGTCCAGCCCCTTATCCATCACCTGGATCTCATCAAATATCTCGGCGACACGGAGGACTTTTTCCAGAGACTCATCCGGAAAATTGTTTCGGTCGAATACCACATTGTTTCGAACGGTATCGGCAAAAATGACAGTCTCTTGGGTGACAAAGCCGATATTTTCTCTCAATGTTCCTAGAGAAAGATCTCTCACATCGATGTTGTCAATAAACAGTGTTCCTTTAGGGACATTGAGAAGACGAGGAATCGCCTGAAGAAGGGTCGTCTTCCCGGATCCCACCCGGCCTACCACGGAGACGGTTTGCCCCGCCTCTATGGTGAACTCAATGTTGTCTGCGGCATAGGCGTCGGTCTCTGGGTACCTAAAGGAGAGTCCTCTGAACTCAATCTTTCCTCTGATCCTGGGTTTCAATGCTGTTGGGGAATCCATGATTTCAGGGGATTCTTCAAGAATACGGTTGATTCGTCTCATGGATGCTCCGCCCCTCTGGATCATATTGGCGACCCACCCCATGGCCATCATAGGCCATGCGAGAAGATTCAGATAGACGCCGAAGGCCACGAAGTCTCCTGTGCTGATATGCCCGAGGATGGTCAGGCGGCCGCCCATCCAGATCACGGCGGCAAGACCCAGATTGGTAAAGATGGCCATCATGGGAAAAAACAGAGCAATAGTTTTGGCCAGATTCATGTTTTCAGAAACATAACGCTGACCTTCCTTTTTCACATTTTCATACTCCCACGGCTCCCTGCAATAGGCCTTGATCACGCGAATTCCGGCAAAGGCCTCCCGAACCCTTTCTGTCAAATCCGAAAAGGTCTTTTGAACCCTCTCGTAGCTTGTGGACATACGCCGGGCAAATATCCTGGTCATATAGATGATAAAAGGGGTAGGGATCAGGGCGATCAGCGTGAGATAGAAGTTGATGTATATCATAAACCCTATGGTTGCCGCACCCAGGACAAGGCCGTCAATAAGGGATACCAGGCCCATCCCTGTGGCCATTCGGATGGCCGCGATATCATTGATGGCCCTGGCCATGAGGTCTCCCGTCTTTGTCCTGTGGTAGAATGAGAGGGGGAGGGTCTGAAGGTGTTTGTACAGCTTATTCCTTAGTCCCTGCTCCACTCTTCTGGAATGGCCCAGCAATAGAATCCGCCACATATAACGAAACAGACCGATAGAAGAGGCAAGGAGAAGGATGAGAAGGGCATATTCTAAGAGAATACCGGACGTGGCCGTCTGAAGGGTGAGGGTGTCAATGGCTCCACCGATGAGCAGAGGAATTCTCAACTGAACAAAGTCTGCGAAAAGAAGGCAGATGACACCAAATGCAACCCGCCAGCGGTTCTGGATGAAGTATTCCTTCAGGGGTCGGAAGGTCTGAAGTGCGCCGAGTAGCTTGGGTTGAGGAAGTTTCATCAAAGAAGAGATACATGAAGCACTTGAATGGTGTCAATACATTTCAATTTCATAGAACCACCGAAGGCACGATTTCATTCGATTCAAGAAACCTGGTCCTTTGGGCCAGGTCAGAGTTCAAAGGCTTTGCCATATGAACGAAATAGTCCGGTCATGCCTATTTTTTCAAGGCCATATCTATAGGCTTAGTAACCAGCGAGCCAATATTGGGAGTTTAAGTGAGTCCTCGAAGATTCCCAAGGACTCACGGGCGTAAACCCCAAATATTGGCTCGCTGTGAAGTCCGGTGGTATCTTTTTGTGAGATATGGCCTTGAAAAGACAGGCATGACCTTCCCAAACGCTGGTTCGGTATGCTTCACCCCTGTGGACCCGGATTTTTACTGTTGAACCTTCCTTTTCTATACGACTATGATGTCTGGTTGGAGAAACTGGCCCCCCATGAACCTGTTTCACGGTACCGGCATAATGTGAGTGAGGACAACGCGGACGTCCATATGAAGCGGCAGATCATAGGCCGGGAAGTAGTTGTTGCCGTGACAGATGGGAAGGCTAGAAAAAAATGGGGTCAGATTTAACCTGACCCCATTTTTCTTATTAGGTGGAACTCGCTCACTCGTATTTGAGTAGGGTGAGTTCCTTGAAAGTTATATTCACCGTCAAAAACTTGCCGTCGCGTGATATGTAGGGCTTACCCAATCCGGCAGACAGATTTTCCTCTTTCCAGGTCTTGCCGCCATCGGCCGTGCGCAAGGCGACCATGCTGGTTTTGCCAGAGAGACCCAGGACGACCAGTCCGTGGTCGGCGTCTAAGAAACGGACGGCAGCCTGTGGAGTCTCGTTGACAAAGCCTCCGCTAACGAAGCCCATGATACTCGGGTCTTCAAGCCCTAACGATAGGGATGACCAGGTCTTGCCTCCATCTTGAGTGATGTGAAGGACACCATCCTCATCTACCAGATACCCGTCCGTCGGCGTGCGGAGTGAAATCGCGGCGACCTTACTTACATCCTTGGGCAGAGCCAGTTTTTTCCAGGTCGCGCCGCCATCCGTGGTTATCTGGAATTCGTTCCCAGAGCCGAGCCACCCCGTCTCAGTGTCTGCAAAGGCCAAGATACAGCCCATGCCGCCGGCTTTATCTGCGATGGCTTTCCACGTTTGGCCGCCGTCTGTACTCACACTGACGTTTTTCATACCACATTGCCAGATCGTTTTGACATCCACGATGTCAAAGGTGTATAGTCAGCCCCCACTACTATCAGCCGTGGTCCAGGTTTTGCCACCATCTGAGGTGTAGCTTGCTTTGCCAACGTCTCCAGCCCCTCCCGTGATACCAAAGTTCTCGTCGAGGAAC
>CAZCCX010000172.1:4564-5207 GCA_964497115.1 uncultured Desulfobacteraceae bacterium | reverse complement strand
ACGCCGTGAGATTTGCCATAAATGCGCCTGTAGAGGCCTCCGGCTTTCGCGATCGTAGCAGTGACGGGGATAACCCGGAAGAGAGAAACAAGATTCTCTAAGACAGTTTGTTCCGCATCTCCTTTCACACCGGCATATAACTCTGCAACGACGATGGATGACAGAATGATTCGAGGAGAGTTCGCCTCCACAAAAGTCACCGCCTTCTTGTACCCCCGAAAGAAATCAACCAGAACATCCGTGTCGAGGAGAATCGCCCCTGCCATGACTATTGCCTATCCCATTCGGTCCGCAAGCCTTTGAAATCAGGAAGATCCGTGCGATCTTTCCAGATTCCGGCAGCCTCGCGCAATACGGCCTTCCGACGACTGTGACCTGTTTGGTCAATGAGTCGATCAACCGCCTCTCGGATGAGTTCGCTCTGCTTTTTCCCCAAAATCTTTGAAATAGCAGCCAACTCATCACGTTGACGGTCTGTCAGATATATTTGCGTTCGTACCATGTCATGCCTCCAAAGATGTATACATCACCATCATACATCATTTGGGCTTCTTGTCAAGATGGGGCAGAGCGCAGCCCCCTTCGCTGAAGCTACGGCGCGCCAGGGAGGGCAGAGGGCCGAAGGCGCAGAGAGCCTGGGGCA
>CAZCCX010000172.1:0-4554 GCA_964497115.1 uncultured Desulfobacteraceae bacterium | reverse complement strand
AGTTCTATTTCAAGGCTATTTTTTTTGGGGAAAACTAATACATGGATAAAGAACGAATGAGCATAGCGCAGCCCCCTTCGCTGAAGCTATGGCTGGTGCCTCTAATGACCAAAGGGAGTGAGTGTGAGATCATCTTCTTTACAGGTGCTCCGCGGCCCAGAGGATGGCCTGGAACCGATTTGGGACCCCGATCTTCTTATAGATATTGAAGAGATGGGTCCTTACCGTATGATGGCTGATAAAAAGCTTGGAGGCGATTTCAGCATTCCTGGCCCCTGACGCCACCATGGTGAGGACCTCTGTTTCCCTGCGCGTAAGTTCCGGGATTCGCTTTCTGGTTTTGTGGACATGATTCCGACCGTTGGTTTTCCTCATATAGTCGGCCAAGACCTTTCTTGAAACCCATAATTCCCCGGAAAAAATGGCACGAACCCCTTTCACTAAGTTCTCCGCCAAATCCTCTTCGTAGAAAAACCCTTCTGCGCCATACGGTATGGCTTTTTCCTCAATCCCGAGCCCCTGAGATACATTGAAAAGGGCTGAAAGACCATTGGAAATGACGTCACTCCCTTCAATGTCGTAGTCAACCAAGCAGCTCTCCGCATCCTTCCCGAGGCAGTCCCAGAGGACGAGGCGTTTATGGTCCCCGCCATTCCCATCGTCATCATCCTGCTTGGGAACCTGAGCCAGGCTTTCAACAGCCAGACACTCGGCCCCGGTGCTCTCGCTCAGAAAAGAGGCCATCAGGGAATTCTGGAGCTGGTTGGGTCCGACGACGTAAACGGATTTGTCAATCAAGGAATTTTGCATAAAAGACTTGGGTCAAAACTAATAATTAGCCGCAGACCCTCCAGAGGCGGGCAAGACCACACAGACCGGCCTTCGCACAAGGCTTCGTCCCGCCGGGCAAACATGGACAAACTTCTCTATTAAAGGACAAATCTTTTTATTTGGGCCTTGGGGTGGGTGAAGTTGACCAGAAGTCCTATACTGAATCCCGTCGCCTTAAGGTAATTGAGCAACTGTGCTTCATGAAGCTTCTTGATAGAATCGATTGCTTTGAGTTCTATTATGATCTTGTTTTCAACAACAATGTCGCAAAAGTACTCACCAACGAGTTGGTCCTTGTATTTCACACGGATGGGAACCTGATTTTCAGCCTTCAATCCTCTTGCTCTTAACTCGATTAACAACGCGTCTTCATATACTTTCTCAAGAAACCCGCCACCAAGAACTCTATTTACCTCGAAAACAGCTCCGTTAATATGAAAGGTCAGTTCGTTCATATCCATGTTTCTTTTGCCATTGAGACTTAAAGACGCTCCTGAAAGGAGTCCCGTGTTCACGGGGAGATAGGGTGGTTATGTCGGAAATAATGAGCTCGCTCATTATTTCTGATATAGGCACTCTATAGCCCTTTAAGTCCTCTCTGTGTCGTCTGCCTGTCGCGCCGTAGCTTCAGCGAAGGGGGGTCTGTGTGCGTCTGCCTGCCCCGCAGGTAGGAACTATCGTACTGGGGTGGCTAATAACTTGCTTTTCTTCGCGCGCTTTGCGGCTTCGCGGTGAGAATGGGTGAAGGACGGGCTCCGCCCTCTTCGGTGTTCCCGAATATCCTTCAGAACTGATTGATTTTCCGTTAGAAAATTTAAACACCTTGTTCAAGGCCCGCCATTTCGGCGGAGATCTCCGATCTGATTGAGGCGTTTATAGTAGTATTAGTTTGGACAAAGACAATCCGAGGATCGGCGTATTTAGGTACGTAGTTTTAGTGCGTAGAGGCGTACGACGGGTGGATTAGAAGGGGATTAGATGGCGCCGGCGGGCTAGTACCGATGTACTAGAAGGCGCAAGGGCGAAAGAAGATTGGATTAAGGGTTAATAGCAAAGCGCAGCCCCCTTCGCTGAAGCTACGGCGCGCCAGGGGAGGGAGAAGCGCGAAAAACAGAGGGATTGAGTGTGAGGTAGCATTTTCTTCGGGCTCGCTACTCCAAATCCCTGAGCAGTGGTAAGATAGGAGGAAGGTTATTCTTAATTGCGCATATCACGCATTTCTCGCCAGGGAAGATCAGGATGTTGCTCAATGAAGCTCCCCGTAGCAAGCTACGGGGAGCTTCATTAACGGGCAGTGCTGTAGTGCCATTGCGTGATCGCCGTAATACAGCCACCTTGTGATCACCGTAATGGAGAATAGAAGTATGGGGTTACTTCTTAGATAGCAAGTCTTCTCTGGTCAGGCCCGCCTGATCTAAAATCGCACGGAGTGTCCCCCTGGGAATATGCTTCTTATCAGGGATTATGACTAGTCTTGTCTTCTCTCGGTCTCGTTTGACTAGAGCGATATGGCTGCCTTTCCCTCTTTTGGGTGCATCCTCAAAGCCCTGCAACTTCAGAGCTTTGACAAGCTTATTTGAAGAGAGGATTGGGAGTTTTGTCATGGAAATGTAGCTTCAAAGTGAGCCGTATATTTCTCTTTTGATGTTAGACTTTCTTCAAGTTCTTCAATAATATTCAGCTCTTTTGCATTCTCCAGGTACAATTCAACTGCTTCTTTTAAATTAGTAATCGCATCATCAAAAGACTCCCCGCAACTGGCTACGCCAAGTTCAGGACATTTCGATACATACCCCTCAGTTTCCTTCCAAACCACCGCTGTATATCCGAAAACTTGCATGTTTGTTCCCCTCTTAAAGCTGGTCTCTGATTCTTTCCTTGGCCTGATCAAAGGCAATGAATTCCGCCTTGCCTTCGCTAATCCGCTGCTCTCTTTCGCCCAACACTTCTTGGTGCCAAGTTGGAGAGGGGATCGATTCGGGGTCTCGACACAGATCGTCCCACAGCCTCTCCATCATAGAGATCTTACCCCTACTGATCATTTTATGTAAAGGTAGCGAAATGTTCATGATTTTATCCTTGTACCAAAAAGATAGACATTTTCAGTGTAGTCTATCCTTAGCAATTTTACAATCCTGTAGTTTCGGAGTGGAATCTTTATTCTTGACAAATTGGGGCTCAGAGGAAAAAGGGCATGCTGGAAATTCTTAGGGACGTTCTTGACTTTGATGAATCAATATTACTTCAAGAGGGGCACCGTTAAATTCTGAGATTCTTATCAACTGACTGGTAGTGAATGGGGGTTTAGGCTGAACATTGAACATTTACCAATTATCATTGGTCATTGAACATAGGCATACTCGTCTGCGCCTTAGTCGAAGGGGGGAGGCTTTGCGGTGAAAGCGTGTCTACAAGTTTTCAGCGGCCCAGAGGATAGCCTGGAATCGGTCGGGGACGTTGATCTTCCTGTAGGCATTGTGGAGGTGGGTCCTCACGGTATGTGGGCTGACATAAAGCTTTTTTGCAATGTCGGCGTTCTTGGCACCTGAGGACAGGAGAAGAAGGACTTCTCTTTCTCTATGCGTGAGATTGGTGTCATTCTTTCTCATATTCCGGATTTGCTTCTTGCTGGTATTTTTTTTCATATAATCGGCCAGGATCTTCCGGGGGATCCATACCTCCCCTTGGAAAATTGCACGAATTCCTTTTTCAAGGGCTTTCATTGAATCTTGTTCATAGAAAAATCCTTGAACTCCATAAGAGATCGCTTGTTCTTCAACTCCAAGCGTTTCGGATACATTGAAAAGGGCTAAAAGAATATAGCTGAATGCTTCTTCTCCAATAAGGTCGCCGCAATCCAGTAGGCAGCTTTCACAACCCTTTCCAAGACAGTCCAAGAGGACCAGGTATTTGTTATCTCCATCGCCTTTGTCCTGGTTGGGGACCTTTTCCATACTTTCAACAGCCAGGCACTCGGCCCCGGTGGCCTGGCTCAAGAAAGAGGCCATCAGGGAATTCTGAAGCTGGCCGGGACCGAGGATGTAAACGGTCTTATCGTTGATAGGCACGGCCCAATTGTCGTCTCTGAGCGTCGCGGTCATGGCGGGTTTCCGTAAACTTGGTTTTCCCTTCCCTGTAAGTCGACGTCGTGGAGAGGGTGTTCGAAATCGTGAGGAAACACCGGCTTAAAAAAGGAAAAAGATCTCCACGGGACACAATTATGGTGTCCTTTGAAGACCTTCTGAAGCCTTCTTGTTTGATTAGCTGCCCTCTATCTCTTTCCCGTCACACTTGACGGGATCAATAGAGTGGACTTAGGGTAATCTATGAAGTGCAACTGCCATCTTTTCGCCCGACCATCGGGTGGGTCAGTTATGGACCCGGCGGCGCCTGCCAAAAGACTGAAGCCTTTATGGTCTTAGGGCACCAAGAAAAGCGTAAAAGCGCTCTGTAACGAATTTTAAGAGGAAAGTCAAGAAAAAAATCATTTCAGGAGCGTTTCTGATGGAATAATGGGATTAGCGATTGATTTGATTCCTATTCTCGGACAGCCTCCTAGGATTCTTTCGGCCTTTTCAACCGGTTTTTTCTCTGTCGCGGATGTGTTACATCCTATAGCGATTGTATATTTCCACCCGTGCAGGACATGTGCAGTAGTCTCTCGTCCCATAAGTGACACGGTAGGGGCAGGGTGGTTTCTTCCCGTATTGTCCTTCTTCCAGG
>CAZCCX010000171.1:0-5281 GCA_964497115.1 uncultured Desulfobacteraceae bacterium | reverse complement strand
GACCGTCATGCTGTTCAGCCTATCCACCCTTTCTGAAAGTGACCCTACAGATCTCTCTGATTCCAGGACGGACTGCTGAAGCTGATGGATGTCGTTATCAAGACTGAGAAGGCCGACCTCGAGCTTTTCAAGCCTGAACATAATGGGATCCATTTGTCCCATTGAAGTCTCATTTCCTTTTTTTAAGAATAGGACAATAAGGATAAATACACACAAACCGACTAGGGCCGGAAATCGCCATTCATACATGGAGCCGAAAACACGCCTCTGTTTCGGCTGTCCCCCTGCCACCGAGGAGGTTTTTTTATCGGCAGGTTGGGATGCTTCGTCGGCTTCAGATGCTTCAGTCGGGACTATCCAATCATCTCTTCCCCGTTTAGGTTTTCTCGTTCGATTGCGATGAAATCTTTTTGCCATCTTCCGAAAAAGAAACACGACCAACAAAGGAGGAACAATAAAAACCAAGAAGACCAAGAGAATACCGACAAAAATGTCAATTACATTGCTACCGGAATCTGTGCCTACCAAAGGCTCGGGTTCCTCGACGAGCGGGGTATAACGCCTCCCTTGTACCTGGCCGTCCAGGTTCTGTGGATTACCGGGCATATAATGCTGAAGGCCAAGCGTTTGAAGCATATTGGCTACAGACCTCGGCCAATCCCATTCATCTGGTGCTGAGTAGGCACCTTTACTCACGTCTACCCATTTCACAGATGAAGTCGCCAGGGCAGAATCGCTCCCACATAAAAAAACAGACAGAAACGTGGCAACAGATAGGAGTACTCTTTTCATGAGATTTTCCCCCTTAGGCAATTGTTTTCACGTCTTCACGTCAAGAAATTGAAAAAAAGTTTTTCTCCCGACTAGTCCACTCTCCGACCTTCTTCAGCGGGACTAAGGAGACCGGATTGGGAGAAAAGGGTCAAGGGAATTCATAATTTTTTTCGAACCGACGGGCGGCAGGGAGGCTTCTCAGACTCATTCAATCCTACCCAAACAGCGCCTGATTTAACCTTGGCTTTATTTTTTTAGCAAGATTCGCCTAGAGCATAGAATATTTTGACTTAGATGTCAAAATCGTACAGTATGGTAAGTCCATTTGACTCTTGGGATACGTCATTGTGTGGCTTCGGCTTGAAATGAAAACTCGGGTCCAGTCTTCAACCCCGAGTTCAGGCCGAAGGAAGGGTACGGCTTTGGCCTAAGCCAAGAGGGCATGATTTATTATCCGATAAAACGAGAAAGATGGTCTCCTTTGAGGCAAAGCCATCTCCTTCTAACCTGGCCCTAAGGACCAGGTTTTCCAGGTTGGATGACACTCCCGGCAGGCTCGCCCCCACGGGGCGGGATTGCAGGGAGCTTGAATCCTTTCTTAAATCACTTGACTTTACTTCCCGGCGTGACGGGCACGTCAGATAGGAGAAGACGCACGCCCGATTCGTCTTCGGCAGCAAGGATCATGCCCTGAGATTCGACACCCATGAGCTTGGCCGGCTCAAGATTGGCCACAACCACCACTTGTTTTCCCGCAAGATCCTCTTCCGTGTAATGACCGACAAGACCGGCTACCACGGTCCTCTCTTCCCCGATATCTACAATAATTTTAAGGAGATTCTTGGAACCGGGGATGCCCTCGGCCTTCAAAACAGTCCCCACTCTAAGATCGAGTCTCTGAAATTCTTGAAAGGATATTATGTTTTCCTTGTCTTTAGTTTTTTTCTCTTTTTTCGGTTTTGTGTCCTTTTCACCCCTGTTTTCTTCAATCCTTGGAAACAGGTGGGGAATCTTAGAGATGGTAACAACAGTCTTCCCTTTTCCCCATTCTGGAACATCTTCCAGCTTTAGATCTCTACCCTTTTTAGGGAGGCCCAAAAAGCCTTGGATCTCTTCTGAGGTCCCCGGTATAAAGGGCCAAAGCAAAACAGATATAATCTTGAGGGACTCAAGGAGATAGACCATAACCGTGCCCAACCGTTCCCTGTCTGATTTTGCCAGGACCCAGGGGGCCATGGAGTCGATGTATTTGTTGACCTTCCCCACCAGTTCCCAGATGGCCATCAGGGTCTTGTGAAAACCCAGTTCAAGCATCAGTTTCTTATAGGTATCTATCAGGGCAAGGGCATCACTCTTCAAAGCTTCATCCTCCTCACCAATTGACCCCACGCTGGGCATCTCATCCTTAAAATACTTACGAACCATGGTCAAGCTTCTGCTGACCAGGTTCCCCAGGTCATTGGCCAAGTCCGCATTGATCCTTGCCACCAGGGCCTCTTCACTGAAATCGGAATCTAACCCAAAGACCATATCACGGAGCAGGAAATACCTGAATGCATCCAGGCCGTAGACATCCACCAAATCAAGGGGCTTCACCACGTTTCCCAGGCTCTTGGACATCTTACCTTCATTGACATTCCAGTAGCCGTGGACATTGAGATGCTGGTAAGGCTCGATGCCTGCGGATCTAAGCATGCAGGGCCAATATATCCCGTGGGGCTTCAGAATATCTTTGGCAATCGTGTGCTGTACGCTGGGCCAGAACCTCTTGAACCGTTCACCTTCAGGGTAATCGAGGGCCGAGATATAGTTGATCAGGGCATCGAACCAGACATAGGTGACGTAATCCTCGTCAAAAGGAAGAGTGACCCCCCAGGTAAGCCTGGATTTCGGGCGTGAAATGCAGAGATCATCAAGGGGATCTTTTAGAAAAGAGAGCACTTCATTCTTATATCGCTCAGGCCTGATAAAACCAGGGTTTCGTTTGATGTGATCGATAAGCCAATCCTGATACTTGCTCATGGTGAAAAAATAGTTGGACTCCTTGATCACCTCAGGCTCTGTTTGGTGATCAGGGCACTTGCCGTCAACCAATTCCCGCTCCGTGTAAAATCGCTCGCACCCAAAGCAGTAGAGCCCCTCATAGTCGCTAAAATAGATGTCTCCCCGTTCCTTGAC
This sequence comes from uncultured Desulfobacteraceae bacterium, assembly GCA_964497115.1. GTDB lineage: Bacteria > Desulfobacterota > DSM-4660 > Desulfatiglandales > HGW-15 > JAFGFY01. The sequence goes on along the minus strand of CAZCCX010000171.1, from coordinate 2,329 downwards.
CCTGTTGAGAATCAACTTCACTGTCTCTTGGTGATCCGAATCCGTGGTGCGAACAAAGTAGTCGTTGGTGATATTCAGCTTGGGCCAGAGAACACTGAATAGGTGGCTCACTCGATCCACATATTCCTTGGGGGTCTGGCCTTCCTTTTCAGCGGCCGCCACGATTTTGTCACCGTGCTCGTCCGTCCCTGTCAAAAAATAGGTCTCTGTGCCGCAGAGGGTATGAAACCGATTGAGGACATCAACCACAATCGTGGTATAGGCATGCCCGAGATGGGGTTCTGCATTGACATAATATATGGGGGTAGTAATGTAAGATTGTCTGGACAACGTTAGTGCTTCTTCCTTTCTTTAATATTCTTTTCCTTGTTAATATTTTTATTATTATTCTTTTGATTGATATTTTTCTGTTTATTATTCTCTTTTCTGCTTCTATTTTGCCTATTATTTATTTGTTTATTGTTTTTTTTGTTATTACCACCTTGTTTATTGCTTTTTTCATTATTATTACTGCTCTGGTTATTATTATCCCTATTTTCAAGAACTTCCTGCTGGAAGATTTCCATTTCCTCACCTGATTCCAGCGCAACGGTCAGCGTCTCTCTCAATACGTTCTGACGGACGACCTTGCCCTTTCCATGGGCCGTGGATACGGCCTTGCCGTTCTTGGGTATATTCTTCGTCGCTTTCTCATAGAACTCGTGCTCATATGTTAGACAGCACATCAATCTTCCACACATCCCGGATATCTTGGCTGGGTTAAGGGACAGATTCTGGGTTTTAGCCATTTTAATTGAGACCGGGGCAAAACTGTTCAGGAAAGAGGAACAGCAGAGTTGCCGTCCGCATATGCCCAATCCTCCAAACATCTTTGCCTGATGGCGGGCGCCGATCTGTCTCATTTCCACCCTTGTGCGATATTTCTGAACAAGGTCTCGGACCAACTCTCTAAAATCAACCCTTTGGTCTGCAGTAAAGTAGACGATAATCTTACTCCCATCATAGTGACGGTCCACAGTGACCAGGCACATGGGCAAAGACCTTTCCTTGATCCTTTCCCCACAGAAGGCGTAAACATCCTTTTCCACTTGGCCTTTTCTTTCGAATTTCCCGATATCCTTCTGACTAGCCAGGCGATACACCTTGTTTGCGGGCTTTACGGGAAGATCCTTTTCCAGACTCCTGGGGGCATCGCAGACAATACCCAATGCCAGACCTTGCTCCGTCTCAACCAGGACTTTCTGCCCTTTATTGAGGACGAAATTGCCGGAATCAAATTCCTGGACCTTTCCATATTCTGTAAGCCTTACGCGTACTGTCTTATTCATTGAGCGTTTTCACCTCTATATGTCTGCTCAGGCAAGCCTTCTCAAGGATAGAAGGGTATTCTCCATCATAAGGTCTAGATTTCGGTTTTGGAGCAGATCCCTTTGCGATTGATCCATAATGAAAAAGCTTTTCATCAAATTTTCTATATTAGTGTGTCTGGACATTTTTTGCAACTTCTGGGAAAAATCAACGTTGATCAGCAAATTCGACGGGCATTCCAGTTTCACGAGGAGCAAATCGCGATACCAGGATTTCCATATACCAAGCATATCAAATAGATCAGTCCCACCATTCCCCGCATCTGCCCCTCCCTTCTTCTCCTTTCTCGTATACTGCAAGGCCTTTTCCAGGGTCTGTTCCGAAGTCAGGTCCGGCAGTTGGATGAGATCAGAGAGGTATTCTTCTCTCATTTTGAAAAAGCCCTCGTCACACATTCGAAGTGCCCGTCCGAGGCTCCCCTCAGAGATTTTGGCCAAGACTGTTGCCTTTTCTTTCTCCAGGGCCTGGTGAACCGTGAGCCAGTCTGCTATGGCCCGAACAGGTATGGGCCGGAACAGGACCTTCTGGCATCGGGAAATAATCGTGGGGAATAGGGCCTGGGGTTCGGTTACATTCAAGATCAGGATATTGTTCTGGGGAGGCTCTTCCAAGGTCTTCAGAAGGGAATTGGCGGCCTCGTCGGTCATTGTCTCGGCCTGGCGGATAATGCTCACCCGGTATTTTCCGGAGAGAGGTTTAAAGGCCAGGGTTCGGTTTAGATCTCTCATTTGCTCTATCTTGATGTTCTGCCCATCCGGCTCGATCATATGCAGATCCAAGAAATTCCCGCCGGCGATCTGACGGCATGATGGACATTGGGCGCACCCTTCTCCTTCTATCTGTTGCTGGCAGTTTATGGCCTCGGTGAAGGCCAAGGCTGTCGTGGCCTTTCCAATGCCTGGAATGCCCGCGAACAGATAGGCATGGGGGATTTTCCCTCTTGAAATGACACGTTTCAGGA
>CAZCCX010000170.1:0-5287 GCA_964497115.1 uncultured Desulfobacteraceae bacterium | reverse complement strand
ATATATGCATGATTGATGGAATATGTAAAAGGAAAAGTAGTATTACATGATTCCGTGCTCAAAGTGGCTTTTTATGATCAGGTATGTTAACCCTATCGTTGCATAAGAAACATGACAAGGGCTTCTAGAAAGCAATATCCGGCTTAAGAAGTGGACCTGAAAGAGAAATGCCCCAAGACATCACAAAAATGGAACATCGAATCATTGAAGATCCGCCTCTAAATGTGGTCCTTCATCGTCCTGAAATTCCGGCAAACACGGGTAATATTGCCCGACTGTGCGGGGCTGCAGAGGTCAGGATGCACCTGATCCATCCCTTGGGTTTTAAGGTGGATGACAAACATCTTAAAAGGGCAGGATTGGACTACTGGCATGAAGTAGATGTTCGTCATCATGATAGCTTTGAAGAGTTCTTAGCACAAAGGGAAAATGAAGGGGAGGGGGATTTGATCGCTTTCAGTAAGTACGCCTCTACGGACTACACCAAAGCCGGAGTGAACCGGGGGGATTATTTGGTTTTTGGGCAGGAGACCCTTGGTCTCCCTTCCGACATTCGAAACAGATATCCGTGCTATAAGATACCGATTTGGGGTGCTGTGCGTAGCCTCAATCTTTCCACATCGGTCGCCATCGTCGTATATCATTATCTGCATGAGCTGGGACGGTTCTGAAAGTTGAAGCAGATTTCAGAGGTTTTTAACTGGGCCTGTCAGGTCCTCACATTTCTCGGACAGGGCGGATAACAAATCCAGGACACGAAGGGTTGAGGTTTCGTCCATACTCCCCATCCCGCAACTCGGGGTCAGCATGGAATTCCGAATGACCTGTTCTTTATCCAATCCCAACTCATAGGCGCGATTCAGGCCTCGTTCAAGTCTCAAGAAAATGTCCTCTACGGACTCTTTGCCTGTATAGGCGGAAGTGGGGACGACTCCCCACGCAATGATTCCTCCTCCCTGCAAAAAGCGGGTAATATGATCTGGGTATAGGAGAAAAAAGTCCATGTATTCAAAGGCATCGAAATTGACAATATCGGGGCCTGCCTCTATGACCATGGACCAGTCCGTGTTGCCGCAGCAGTGGATTCCCATGAGTGCTTCAGATCTTTCTCTGACATAGTCAATGAGTTCTTTAAGAAGGCTGATGACCTCATGACGTTCTATAGGTGTAAACGCGGAACCAAAACCGGAAAGGTAGGGTTCGTCCAAAAAGATAATGGGTTTCTTCCCGGATCTCCCCATTTCCTTGACCTGCCAGAGGGCCTTGATTGAGAGTCCCTTTACCATGGCCTCCAGGAGTTCGGGATCATAGAGCAGGGATTTCCCATCAGGGGTGGTTATGCCCGCGGCAAAGGTGACGGGGCCCACGGTATGTCCCTTTATGTAGGGGCCGTATTCCTCCGGATGCTCTTGAATCAACCTTCTGAGTTCAGCAAGCCCGGGGGCGTACTCTTTGCTGATGGCGAAATGATCCAGGTCTTCTGCCAAGAAATGATCATAAAAGGTGACAAGTTCGGATTCCCTGTGGTCGGGAGACACGATGAGGGCTCTCTTGTCTTCAATGATCTCCAACAAGGGCAGGCCTTCGCTGAATTGGATATGCATGTCTTCCACATGACTCCGTTTGACCAGTTGAGGCCAAAAGGGAATTTCGGGAAGACATTTCAAGATGTGAAGGCACGTCTGTCTCACATCCACGAATGGAACGCTGCCGACCCCTGTGGCGCGAAAGCGGAAGCCGGCTTCTGTAAGGTTTGAGTTTTTGTTCATATGGGTAATTTGGGGTTTATGTTCTTACATGCCGAATCACTCTTGTCCAAAAACAGTGGTGATATTCCCTGGTTTCAAAGCATATATCGGAACCTGTATTTCAATCGAATCTGACGAACATTTCAAATCCAGCACTTATGTCTACCAAAAACCGTTTCTAGATTTTTCTTGGACAGCAATGATGCCGAATGTTTGAAAAAATGGGTCAAATCAGTTTTCAGATTTTTCCGCTTTCCTTTGCTTCAGATGGGATTTTTGCTTCGCTCCAATCCATCCTCCGCAGCCCGCCGCCCATAGCAAGCTATTGCGAAGGACAGGTAGCCTGCTACGGAGGATGGACAAGTTGCGGGGAATGCGCTCGCTGTGCATTTTCAAAGTTGAAAGGAATTTCGAATACGTTCAGTTAGGATTGACGTGTTCCCGGATATTGGCCCGCCAGGACTCGAGGATAGCGATCACCCTTTGCATTCCTGCCACGTGGGTATCCTGAGTTCCTTGAGCGCCCGGAGCCTCCTCCTCCGTGATCGCTTCTAATGCCTCAAGTCTGTCTCTGAAGTAAGCCTCTTCCGGGTTTAGTGCAACCAGGGTCTTGTAGGTGTTTATGGCCTTTTGAATCTTTCCCTGGTGAAAATAGAGCTCCGCCAGTGTGGAGGTGACGATCTCCGGCGATTCTTCCCCCACATCTTCTCCAAATGTCGCGGCGATTTCTTCAGGGGAGGATTGGAGTTCACTGACAGGGGGTCCTTCTTCGGGACTTAAATCGTCATGCAGGCGACGGGCGTCCTCGTCTTGCGGGTGATAGGCCAAATAGATTTTCAAGGCTTCAATCGCCTCCTCATTTCTTCCTTGTTTCCAGCATATCTCGGCCTGGAGTTTGTGCACATCAGCCAAATCAGAAATGAGTTCAATGGTCTTCTTGAGTTCGGTCTCGGCACTGGAGACCTGACTCGTCTCCAGATAGCTTTCAGCAAGAAGACGACGTATGTAGATATCGTTTGGGTAGACGGCCAAGGCTTTGAGACATTCTTGAATGACCCGATCGATTTCTCCCTCTTCCTTGAGCTTGGTAAGGATGAGCAGGAACGTTTTTTGAGAAGGTGCACTGCTTAGAATCTGGTCAAAAAAGTCATGTGAGCTTCCCATTTTGTTATCCTTTCCAAATGATCGGTTCTGTCACTTGCATTGGTCTGTGGCCACGACCAAGTGTTCCGTGTCCTATTTTTTTTCTATCTCGAAGATCTGACGGCTGTTCTCTCCCCTGCTAAATCTATATAAGATTTCATTTTCTTTGACCAAACCCAGTTCCTTTCGAGCCACAGATTCCAGATACGCCGTATCTGTATTTAATCTCCGGATCTCTTCAATGAGCGCATGATTCTCTTTCTCAACTCTACGGATCCTTTCTAAATAGGCCTGTCTGTTCTTTTCCATTCTGTACAGATGAAGAAACCCCCGTTCACCAAACCCCAGCCACGTAACGATTAGACCAAGGAAAAGGAGGGTTATGAATGAAGACTTGAACAACTTTTTTCTATTGAGGCCCAAGATAAAACCACTCCGTAATTGATATTAGATTATCTTGTCTGCTTTCCACTGCGCAGCAATGAGGATGGAGTCGGCGCCGGCTGTCTTTGCCAAATCCATGATCCGAACAACATGTCCGTGCGTGACATCTTTATCTGCCTGCAGAATCACTTGAATAATCCCCTTTTCGCGAACAAAGGTCTCAAGGTTCTCTTTGAGTGCATCCAGATCAACCTTTTGACCTTCAAGGTAAGTCTGGCCCGATTTGTCAACGACCAGAATGATTCTGTTCTTCTCATGATCTAAGATTCTCTTCTCCACTCTTGGCAGTTTGATCCGCACACCAGAGGCCACATCAAAGTTGGAGGTGACCATAAAGAAGATCAGGAGTAAAAAGACGATATCGACCAATGGGGCTATGCCAAGTCTTGTCTCTTCTTCTCTAGGCCTCCTGAAACGCATGCTCTCTTATCCTTTGAAAGCGTTGGTGGTTCCCATTCGTGGGGTTTGATAGAACCACATTTATCTGCACGTCACTCCTGCTTATCGTAGTTATCCATGATCTCAATAATGCCCAGGGAATTCTCTTCCATTTCAAAAATAAGGGATTCTGCCTTATCCCGCAGAATTCGGTAACAGACAAGGGTGGGGATGGCCACACAAAGGCCTGCAGCCGTGGTTATGAGCGCTTCTGCGATTCCGCCGGCCAGGGAAGATGGATTTCCCACCCCCTCTACAGAAATGACATTAAAGGTCTTGATCATACCGGATACTGTTCCCAGGAGGCCCAGCAAGGGCGTTAGATTGCCGATGGTAGCCAGAATCCCTACACGTTTTTCAAGTATAACCGCTTCTCGACCGCCGCGTTCCTCAATAGCCTCCTTAACGAGCCACATGCCTTTCTCGGATCTCTTTAATCCGGCTGAAAAGATATTTGAAATGGGCGAGGTGTCCCCTTGGCACAAAGAGAGGGCTTCGGATATCTTTTTCTCTGTAAGCAATTCACCCACTTCACGGATAAGGACATCGGGGATGATGCGGTTGCGTCTTAGCACCCACAACCGTTCCAGAAAAATAGCCAACGCTAAGATAGAGCAGAGGATAATCGGGGACATAAATACCCCGCCTTTTACAATAAGGTCAATCACAGTTATATCTCCGGAGGTGAAATCACGCCTTCTGGGCTCTATAATAAATGAATGTACCTACTTAGACCTTCTGAGGGTAAAGCTTCTATACCTCAAAGGCTCATTTGCCCCTGAAAAGAGGTCATCAAGATCCCTTATTAGAAATTTTAAATAGGAGATCTTTTCCGGCACGTCGTCCGTCTCGAGTAACTCGAATGCCTTTTCAATATCATCCAAGGCCTTCTCAATTTCAGCCACAATGTCAAACTCTCTTGAAAGTTCGAGGCTTTCAGTGAAGTCCTCTGTCATCTCTATTCCCTTGTGTATGAAGTTAAAGGATTACTTACTCCAAGGATAAATGGAGACCTTTGAAAAACGCTCTCTTTTGCTCAATCTCCGCGTTGGGCTCGAATTCTAATCCTCGAAATACTACAAGGTATTCACCCCAAGGGCACTTACTGCGTGGCGCCTAAGGTTAGAACCCTCGCCCGCCTTGACCTTGAACAAAACTGAACATTTCTTAGAGGTCTCGTATGGTCGAATTCTTGTTTGCCTTAAATCCCAATAGGAACCTAGCCTTCGGTGTCCATTTCCGGGGGACCTATGGCAGCGGAAATTACCTATTAAGAGTACTATAAAACCACCTTTTGGTCAAGGAGGGGTTGATGGAGAGATTCCTTTCTGGGGTTCCATGAAAGGGAGACCCCGGAAGCGGTTTCCGCAAGGTGAATTATTTTTCATCATGTGGCATAACTGTGAAGGCCGGATAATATGAAATTGACTCCGTAATAGGTGAAGATGACACAAAAGAAACCGATCATTGAGAGGACGGCCATCTTTTTACCCCGCCAATCCCTTATCATGCGG
>CAZCCX010000169.1:0-5317 GCA_964497115.1 uncultured Desulfobacteraceae bacterium | reverse complement strand
ATGTTTGAAGAGGCTATTCAAATAGAACACCGCCCTGAACTAACAAACCCCCTATTTGTAATGGGCTTTGACGGATGGGGGAATGCCCTGGACGTATCACGGGGAATGGCGGATTATCTCATCCGGAAACTGAACGCCGAACGGTTTGGGGAAATCAACCCTGACCTCTTTTACCGTTTTGATGCGGTTCGCCCTGTGGTGGAGATTGATAAAGGGTTTTTGAAAAAGCTTTCTCCTCCAGGGGGATCCCTTTACGCCACCAAGCCAGGGGAGGTGAACCGTGACCTCATTATTCTGAAGGCTACTGAACCTCAACTGCGTTGGTTTCGTTTTGTGGACGCCATCCTCTCGATTTGCAGAGACGCAGGCGTGAAAACCATCGTCAGCCTTGGCAGCATGTATGATCATGTTCTTCATACGGATTCGATTATCTCTGCCCTCGCCTCAAGCAAGGAACTCCTTTCGGAACTTGAATCCAGTGGTGTGAATGCCATCACCTACCAGGGCCCCAGCGGGATTCATTCCGCAATCCATTCTCAGGCCAAAGAGCAGGGCTTCGAGTGCATAAGCTTCTGGTGCCATTGTCCCCATTACCTCCAGGGAACTACCCATTTCGGGCTCTTATCCCATCTAGGCAACATACTATCCTCTTGGGGAGGCTTTGAGCTGGATACAGAGGATCTTGAGATAACGTGGAAAACCCTGGGCAAACAGATTCAGGAACTTATAGACAACAACCCTGAGCTTCAGACGATGATTAAAGACCTCAGAAAGGCCAAAGTGAAGGGATCATGGAATGAGCCCGGGAAGCACGACAAGGTCATACGCCTCGAGGATTTTATGAAACCCAGATAAGCCGTTCTTATGACTGCTTACCTGGTGTCAATTCACGTTTACCACAATCCTTTTAGTTTTTCCCAGGAGGTCTCTTTTCATGGGAAAAACAACACAATGCAAGTTTCATTCAGCTAAGATGTGACCAATCCTGCTGTCTTCTTTACCTCAACCACCAGTGTCTCGATAATCTTCCCGGCTTCTCCTTGAATAAATACGTCTGTCACACTGTCGGTGAGGTGTGTCCTTTCAGTATTGATTTCAATAAGTTTTGCACCATTCTGTTTGGCATTGATAGGGATGGTATTGGCCGGAGAAACCACCGCGGACGTCCCCACTACCATCAATGCCTGGGCAGAAGACGCCATTTGGAAAGATGTATTGAGGGCCTTAGTAGGAATCGCTTCTCCAAAAAGGACCACATCAGGCTTGAGGATTTCTCCACATCGGCACTTCGGTAGATACTCCCCCCTTTTCTCTTCGGCCGTGTATCTATTGCCGCACCGAAAACAGGACAGACTCCTTGAATGCCCATGGTATTCGATGACGTTTTCGGCTCCACCTGCCTGATGGAGACTATCCACATTCTGCGTGATGATATAGTGAAGGTATCCAAGTTTCTCCAACTCCCCTATTCCAAGATGAGCCTTGTTGGGTTTGGATGCAGACAACATCTCATCCATTTCCCTGAGCATCATCCATACCTTTTCCGGATCCTCTACAAAGGCCGAGATGGTGGCATACTCCTCAGGACTATATCTTGACCACAGGCCTCCGACACTCCTGAAATCAGGAATTCCAGATTCCACAGAAATCCCCGCACCTGTCAGTGCGAGAGTCATGTTGGAGCGGCAGATAATTTCTGCAGCCTGGGCTATCAAATCCGCCATGTTCGATCTTTCCTTCGGACAAAAGGGCGAAGGCTCTTCGCCCACAAAACCCTCAACTCAAACAATTCCAGAAAGTTCAAGCATTTTAGCTTATTCAACATCTTCCAGAACAATCTTGCTATCCGTGTTGCTGTAACTCCTGATTCTAGCCTTCAAGATCTTCTGGTCCCCGAATATGTTGACCATTTTGATCTCATCCCCTTCCACTTCTACCTGATCCACGTTTTCCAGGAGTTTAACTTCTTTACCATTCCTCAAAATGTACGCGTGTGCCTCACACATTGTTCACTCTCCTTCCAGGGTTAAGTTTTAAAAAATTCGAAACTGATTCTTCTCCCCCTCAATCGAGGGCTTTTAGGGCCCTTTTTAGGCATTCTGCACTTTTAGAAGTCAATTCCACCATTTCTCTCACAGCCTTGGCGCTCTCTACCTTTCCAGCCCCTTCCAGTTCATCAGCAAACGCCTCATACTCTTCTAGGTGATGGTCGCTATGACTAATCCATCGGTCAAGTATAATCTTTGATTTCTCAACAAACTCCATATGATGATCCTCCTTACTCTGATTCTATATCACATCACGCGATCATTAGTCAGGCTAAAATTGACTCTTTGTTGGACTCCGGGCTTTCACACCACCTGACGGCATCTTGTCTATTCTGTCTTCTTTTTACTTGAGTCACTAGGTGAATTTGTCTATAGTCCTCGTCTAGAAAAGCAAGTTTTCCCTGACAATTCAACCAAGGGCTCTATAACGTTGGGTCCAACGGTCCCCATGGACCCCTGAAAGGAGTAGAGCCACAATAGTCTCTAATCATTAGAATTCACTGAAAGCCTGACTAATATTGTCTAAATGACTTTCAGAATCAATAGGCGAGGCCACCGATTCCTGTTGAAAACAGCACTTTCAGTGTATATAGAGGTAAGTCAAGAATAGAATTTGCAGCCAGGAGGGATGACAGCGTGGCGAATGACGACGTTCTGAAAGGGAAGAAGATACTTATTGTCGACGATGAAGTTGATGTTCTAGAATTATTGGAGGATCTCCTTGATGAATGTGACACTGAAACCGCTTCCACCTTTGAGGATGCCAAGACACTCCTAGAGCAAAACCCCTATGATGTGGCGATCTTAGATATTATGGGGGTCAAAGGATTTGATCTCTTGGAAGTCGCCACAGAGAAAAAAATTCCTGCCTTAATGCTCACCGCCCGCGGGCTAAATCCAGACAATCTAATGGAATCGATTCAGAGGGGTGCCAAAGCCTGCGTTCCCAAAGAAAAGATGGCCGAGATAGATATATATCTCAGAGAGATATTTATCGCCAAGAATGAGGGAGAGGAAAAATCGGGCAACTGGTTTGCCCGCTTGGGGTCTTTTTTTGAAAAACGGTTCGGTGTCGGGTGGAGAAACAGAGATAAAGAGTTCTGGGATGACTTTGACAAGAACTACAAGGTCTCAGATGAAGAACTCAAGAAGATCAAGCATTGGGTTGGATAAGAAATCCCTTTCTAATCAAAATCCGTCAACCTACTCTGCTTGCGGAAAAGAAACGGTAAAGGTAGTCCCTCCCGAATCATAGCAGTCCTGCCTCTCTTTGCAGTCGGGGCATACGCCGATTCTACCGGGGCAATGATCGCTTTCATGACATAGGGAAGTACATCTGGATGAATCCATATCGAGTTTGAAGTTGTACCGCTCTGAAAAGATCTTCATTCTAAGAAGATCCGCTCCTCTGCCACCTGCATCGAAATCAAAGGGACGCCCGGAGGAATAGGCCATGATTTCCCGGGTGTCAAAAAAACCTTCAAATATACGTTTTTGCGGTTCTTCGCTGATCCCGACCCCATAATCCCTTATGATCAATTCCATGCCCGTGCCATTTTTTTTCACGCCTATATCTATGCGACCTTCATCCGGCGTATTTTCCACCGCGTTTTTCAAAAGCCCGCCAAAGACCTTCTGGAGGACATCATTGGGGATAAGGATTGGCGGACCGGCTTCAATGTCGGAGCGAATGTCCAAAGCTCGATGTGCGAAGGAAGGCCTTAGCTCATCCAGCCTCTGCCGGACAAACTCATGGAGCCGGATCTTTTCGGAAACGACCTCTTTGGGGCCAAAAATTTCTTCTATTTTCTCCCTCACACGCCCGATCACAGGACCTTCTCCAACCTCTTCGGCAATAAGGGTCTCCAGTTCATCACCGCATTGATCAAGGATTGTTGAAAGCATGTCATAGGATTTGGTTTCCTTGTCGCGCATGATATCATCCACTTCATATTCGATGTCACTTATCCGATTCAGATTTCTGTCAATCCTTTCCAGGTTTATTTTCCATTGCTCCTCAGGGAGTCCCTGTAATCTACCTTGGAGCAGTTTCAGTGACCCCTTAAGGACAGCCACAGGGGTTCTCAACTCATGAGAAAGATGATGAATTGCCTTGTCCTTGGCCTTGTTAAGGCTGGTGACCTCATCATAGGCGGCTTTTAGTTTATCTATGACTCGAGCATTTGCTATGGACAGGGAGACTGTACCGGCGATCATGACCAATGTCTCCACATCCGCGCTTTCGAATCTTCCCTCCTTCTTATTCATAGCGCCCAAAACCCCGAAAATGCGATTCTCGCCTCTAAGAGGGACTTCAAGTAGATTTCGGGTTGTGTGTCCAAGTTTCTCATCCCGTTCTTTGTAACGTGCGGGTTGCTCAGACGGATTATGAATCACTGCAGGTTCGCCTGTCTCCACCACCCGTGTTGCAGCGACTTCGTCCTTAGAGAATCGGATCTCACGCCTCCGTAAAGAGGTGTCCTGATCGTCATAGGCTGAGCTGAGCGTGTAAAAATCGTCCCTTTCAAAATCCATCAACAGAATCACGGCCCCCTCAGTTCCAATAATATCCTTGACCTCCTTATTGATATAGTCCAAGAGCTCTCTTAATGACTTGTATTTGGGCAATGCCCTACTAATGCGAAGCATGGCGTCTTTAATGCGAGCCGTCTTCTTCTCTTGGGTAATGTCCCTGAGGATGGAGACAATATGGCCAGAGTCTTTGCCATGTCCCTCGTAAAAGGCTGAGCGAATGGCCACATCCAGAATACGACCATCCTTGGTCATCCTTTTGGCATCCTGAAGGTCTGATTTCCCCTCCTGAATCAGCAATTCGATCTTTTCAAGGGTCTGCTCTCGAATTTCCCGAGGCGTGAAGTAGATCTTTTTCCCGATGAGTTCCTCTCGTGTCCAACCAAAGGTATCCGTGAACCCTGTGTTCAGATAAAGCGTAATGCTGTTTCGGTCGGTGACCAATAAAGGGTAGGGGACTATATCAAGGAGACGTACCAGTTTGCTTCTCGAATCCAAGAGGGCTTCTTCGTCTTCTTCATGTCGGGCGAATTTTCTTTTGAGTTCTTCGACACGCTGAAATAATTCGTCATAAGTGGGTTTTGTTGTCATTAATTATGTCCTTATTCCTTCCTTAGATCTTAAGAGAGACCCCCAGGGCCAAGACTCCATTATATAGGATTCTTTTTGGCGAGCCGAAGCCTGACGAACTCGTAAAAAGTCATAAACCCGTCACTCCCGCGAAAGCGGGAGTCCAT
>CAZCCX010000168.1:0-5329 GCA_964497115.1 uncultured Desulfobacteraceae bacterium | reverse complement strand
ATCTCTTGGGCTTTTATCAGGGAAGGGAGGTCATCCACCCCCATGACCTCGTTTTCATCCTCTACCACCACACAACCGGCTTTCAGGCCGTCCACGACCATGAATTCGACCAGATCGGTGATAAAAAATTCCTCTATTTCAACCATCTTTCCGTCTCTCTCTTTTCTTACCGTGTGTGGGTTTTTTTCCAGGATTCCTAAATAGTGGAGAAGGTCGGTTCTGCCGGCAGCATAAATCCCCGAATTACAGATTTGAAGTTGCCTTTGTCTTTCCTTTGAATAGTCTTTCCAATACTTCCATTCAATGATTCTTTTTACATTCATTTCATCCGTCTCAAGGACACCGTATTTTTTTTTGTCCAAGGGATGAAATCCCAGGATCATCAGCGTATGATCCTGGAGTCGGTCAACAAGTTTGAGATAAGTGGTCCTCCTGACAAGGGGGACATCTCCCATGGTTACAATCAATCGATCACAGTCCAGGTTTTCCAAAAATTCCCTGGCCGCGATGAGGGCCCCGCCCGTACCATTGAGCAGGGGTTGTTCACAATAGGAAAGACCAAGGGATCGGGTGATACGAATGACATCTTCTTTCTTATGGCTAACCACAGCGGCCTTTGGGCCGGGAGGGAGCCTCTTTAGGATGTGAAGCAAGATGGGTTGGTCTCCTTCAAAGGAAGATCCAGTGGGAACAAGTGGAAGCAAGGTCTTATTTCCTTCAAAGCCTCTCATTCGGCTACCTCTGCCTGCGGCCAGGATGAGTGAGGCTGTCTGCTGATTGTCTTTTGGATTAGATCCCATTATAGACTACAACTCCTTGACTCAGTGCCTTCCTGTTGTTTACAGGCATTCCACTTGAATGTAAATCCCTAAGCTGATAAACAGACCTTTAAATCTAAATTTGAAACGATTTTTCTATTTCTTGCTTTGAACAACAGATAATAATCAAGGAAGATCTCCCAAGTCAAACAATGTTTGAAGACCTGACATTTCAACAGTTTTGTGCTCTTGATCACCAAAGGAACATGGTAGTCACCGCCGGTCCCGGGGCAGGGAAGACCCGAATCCTCAGTCATCGTTTTTGCTTTATCTTGCTGATCGATGATTCAGTCGCCCTTCCACAGATTCTTTCCCTGACCTTTACTGAAAAGGCGGCTGAAGAGATGAAGACCCGTATTTATGAGATAATCAGCCGAATCGAGAAGGATCTTTATATTCGGGGCATAGAGGACGAGGGTCTTCAAAGCAGAATCAAAGAGACCAGAGAACGGTTTCACAAGAATAGGATTTCCACCATTCACTCTTTCTGCGCCAACCTGTTACGAGAGCATCCTGTAGAGTCCGGCGTTGACCCCGGGTTTAGTGTCATCCAGGGTATAAGGCAGAGGAAGATCCTGGATGAGGCCATAGAGACGGGCGTCACACGGGTTTGGGAACAAGATCGTGATCATCTTTTCCCACTTATGCAATCCTTCGGGAACCGCCGTAACCTTCTTCGTGCCATAGGACACATCATAGACCATCCCCTCAGATTTAAGTCAGTCGCAGAATGCAGCAAAAGGCTGTTCCGTACCAAGGATTGGAAGGGAAAGGTCTTCAGAGAATACTGCCGCATCATCAAAGAAGAGAGTCTTATCCCCTACCTGGAGAGATTGAGGAAAATCAGAAGGGGGAAAATTCATTTGGATGAAGTCCTTGCCTTGCTAGAAGAATGGGCCAGTCAGTTAGAATTAGATCCATTTTCGAAAGACTTTGGTGTTCCGGATCTTTTCCGAAACCTCAGACAGATGTCTGAGGGTCGAAAAAGCGGAGCGCCCAGACTGGCTGTCAAGGAAGGCCTCAAGGAGATTTGTTACACTGATTTGGTCGAGACGTTTTATCCTGATATATTCTCTTCCTTGTCCGCCGACAGGATTTTCCAGGACCAGCTTCAGTCTTTTCTGAATGTTGCTCAAGTCTGCCTGGATCGCTATGAGAGAGAGAAGAAGAAGATAAACGTCCTTGATTTCGCTGATTTAGAGACACTGTCTCATTCGTTTCTTACAGGTCTTTTTGAAAGCGAGGACCAGCATGGTTTAAAGCGTGTTCAAGGTCGATTCAAACACATCATGGTAGATGAGTTTCAGGATACGAATAGGGTGCAATGGGAGATCATCAGTCTGCTCTGTTCAGACCGGGCACGAAACGGGAATAGACTCCTACAGCCGGGAAAGCTCTTTGTGGTAGGGGATAAGAGACAGGCAATCTATAAATTCCGCGGAGGAGACGTCACAATCTTCGAACATGGCACACAAAGGATACTCCGATCCAATCAGGGAAGACCTGATCAAATGTTCTGGGAGATCCCGGAAATAGATGCTCGCCTCCGGGTCATAGAACCCGGTTATCCTGAATTACACAAGAAGCAGACAGCCGCCTTCGAAACCCTGTCTTATTCCGAGAGACAGAAGATCCTGATGGGTGATATCTACCTCCCTCACAATTTTCGTACGGACAGTCGTCCCATAGAATTCATAAACACCGCCTTTGATCATATATTCAGCAATAAGGGCGCAAAAGAACTGCATGAGTATGAAACGGCTCCAAGGGTGATCACCATGGCGGGGAATGACGCATCCAAGAGGAAAGGTTCAGCCACTTGCTATCTGATTCGAGATCCACTGTCACGAAAGGACCGGGTCGATACAGAGGCTACTTTGGTGGTTGATATCATTGAGAGTCTTCTTGGAAAACATGGAAAGGAGAGATTCGAATTTGAAGAGTATGCGGACATCAGAGAGAAGATAGAAAGAAAGCAATTGAGTATCGGGATTCTTTTCTTTTCTTTCACCCATTTGAGGACTTTTGAAAATGTCTTGAGAGAGGCTGGCCTTACTTTCAAAGTTCACAGGGGTAAGGGGTTTTACCGCTGTCAGGAAGTCATGGAGATGATACAGCTGCTTCAATATCTCTGCAATGAAAGACAACAGATCTCTCTATTGGCAGCGCTGAGATCCTCGATTTTTGGACTCACCGACTCAGAGATCTTTGATCTTTTCTATGGCAAAGAACCGACTCTTGAACAATTCTTGTCTTCGGAGAATGCATATGTGAAATCTGTGGGAGAGCAGATTAGATCTTGGCGCCTTCTTTCCAATCGTCTGACCGTGGCAGAGCTTATCAGAACCATTATTTCGGATCGGGGGCTTACCGCGGTCTATTCGGCCCATCCCGATGGGATGCAAAGACTGGCAAATATGGAAAAACTCATGGAGATAAGTCGGGATTTTCAAATGGAAGGAAGTGGTTCCTTGGCGGAGTTTGTCCAGCACTGCCTTGAGATGGCTGAAGAAGGTGAAGAAGAGGGCGAGGCCCTTATCACGTCTCAGGGTGAGACTCCCATCTGCTTAATGACCATTCATGCGGCAAAGGGCCTCGAATTCCCCATGGTCATTCTTCCTGACCTGAACCGCCTTCCTCCCTCCAGAATACAATTGGGAAAACCTCTCCGTCTTTATGCCTCCGAAGATGGAAAACCCGGGGAGTGGAACCAAGAGGAAGGAGAGATTCCTTTGTGGCCTGTAGAGATTCCTGAGATGGACTACAGAAAGAACTACGGCCCGTTAGGGTATCTTCTTGTGAGGAGGAATAGGCTGGAAGATATGGCGGAGAACAGGCGTGTCTTTTATGTGGGGTGCACAAGGACCATGAATCATCTTGTCTTGATTGGCCATCGGGGCAAGAGAAAGACTGCAAAAGAGAGGGAACCCCTTACCAAAGGAGATTATAGAGAAAGAGCCACGATAATGGATCTGTTGGATGATATCTATGAATTTGATGTTAGTTCCTCCAGTGAATCGAATTTCTTTGAGGGTAGGGAAGGCAACCCTTCAATTCTATGGTCTGACCCGGAACCGAGAGAGTTCCAGGGCATCCCATACGGGAGCGAAAGACCAACACAAAGGCTTTTTTGCAATTACGATGAAGCAGTCAAGAAGCTTGACCTCTCGGAATCAATCCGAACGCCATCCTATTATCAATTCAGTTTCAAATCCGTCCGAATCTTTAGGAAGTGTCCCAGGATGTTTTACTACAATGTTATGTTGGGCGTTAGAGGAGATAGCCTAGCACCTCCGAAACCCATGGCAAATGAAGCAGGTATGCTTCCGGAGGTTCTTAAGGGAGATGATGAATGGGATGGCAAGGTTGCCGAGGATGCCCTCTTTATTGGTAACGTCATTCATCACTATCTTGAAAGACATCGCTTTGGAGATCCTCTAGATGAGGATCTCCTTCGCCGAATATTCGGGCGATTGACTCAGTCTGATTTGAACGAAGAGCATCCGGATACTAAGACGATGGCAATTCTTGAAGGAAAAGTATTCAAACATCTGGAGAGGACGGTAAAGGACGCGTCATTGCTCAAACTGCTGGGAGGGGAATACGAGTATGCAGAGGTTCCGTTTTTGTTTTCTATCTCCCACGGGTGTGAATTCAAGGGAACCATTGACAGGCTGTTCAGAGAAAAAGAGACGGGGCGATGGATGATTCTTGACTGGAAGAGTAATGCCCTTGGGGGTAAGGATCCTTTGTTGGTGGCGGAAGAACACGACTATAACCTTCAACTGGCCTGCTACAAATGGGCGGTGGAACAAATGTTGAAGGAAGAGGTGGGCGATCTATATATTTATTTTACTGACAGGGGACAATTGATCAGATCCCAATGGAAGGGACGACCTGAAGATGTCATTGAAGAGATGCTCCGGTGGTCTCAACAGGATGAGGCCGACAGGGGCTTATTGAAACAGGGCTTAAGAGACATAGAGAGAAACCGAAAAGAATGCCCTCATTGTGAATACAGAAGAGTGTTTTGCGAGAACGAAAATTCTTGACTCATGCCAATGTTTACTCAGTTCGGACTACTAAGACAGCTGTTCCTTCGAGGGCTCTGATCAGTTTTGCGCAAACATCCCCCAATACGAACTCTTCGGCCTTGGACATGGTCTTTCGGCCGATCACCACCATATCAAAGTCCCCTCTATGAAACTGGTCAATAATCCCATCCGCTATAGTCGGATAAGGTTCCGTCACCAGATCTATTTTGATTTCGTTGGGGTCGTACCCATCCTCAACCAGTCTGTCCTTCGCCTCCCGCAAAAAAGAGAGTACTCGAGCCTGCTCTTCCTTGGCGAACTTTTTTCCCATTAGCTCCTCGCTGGCTGACGGCTTCCTCCAAACATGAAGCAACGTTATTCGATGATCTTCCCGACGTAGGGCCAAGCGGTTAAAAAAATCCAGGATCGGCGCGGAGCTTATGGTGCTGCAAATCAACGACATTGTCCTGGCTGCCA
>CAZCCX010000167.1:0-5338 GCA_964497115.1 uncultured Desulfobacteraceae bacterium | reverse complement strand
ATTCGGCACACTTCACCCCTCTGGGGTGAGCCAAAGCCGGGCCCTCTGGACCCGGGTTTTTACTGGTGTACAGTTTACCCGCATGTCAGAAAGAAGAGATCCCCGAGCCGGCACAGGAAACGGCTCAAGAGATGACAGAAGGCAGTGAGGCCGCGGCACCTGAGGTCCAGGAGGGTGTTGAGGAAGCCAAAGAAGAAGTAGACGACATGGTCGAGGAGGGCATAGAAGAGGCCTAAGAGATGATGGACGACAGCGGCGTCACTATGCCGGAGGTGTAAGAAAGCCAGCCAAAGGAGTAAATTCTGGTAGGCTTCTCCGCAAATGAATACTACCATTTCACTGGTGGTATTCATTTTTCATACTTATCCGCCATATCGTCCCGACGGCTGAAATGATAATCGACTGTAGCCTGTTTCAGGGATTCAATCTGGCCTTTAGAAGTTCTCTGCGTGACTTTCTATCCATGGGATGCTCCTCCCTGTTTTCAATCTTCTCCCTGACATGAGATTATTGGCTTGTTCTCCAATGTCCTTCCTTTGGAAAACTATTTGAACCTCAATATGGACTCCGGTTCCGGAGCTTGGCCGGAAGCCATGCGAACGCCCAATTCAAACGCGCGCCTGCAATCATCAGGAAATACCTCGGCATGTCGCTTGATTTTGGCTTCCTTATCGAATGCTTCCGATTCGTACTCGTCATAGTCGCTGAATTGAAGAGTGTCTGTTGACAGAAGCACCTCGCATGCTCCGAAATGATTTCCCATAGCCATCTTCGTCATGACGGTCATACGGTCAAAGCCTATCTCTTTGGCGATCTCTTCGGGTGCGCCCATGGTATAGATCATGGCGGTGTTGATGCGCCTTGGAAACAGGCTTCGACGGTCTTTTGCATACTTGTTGTAGGGGAAGAGAAGTCGTTCTATGAACGCCCGGGTGGAAGCGGATTCGCATCCGTAGTAAATAGGTGAACCGATGATAAGAGCATCAGCCTCTTTGACTCGATCCAGCACAGAGGTCAAATCGTCCTGAACGGCACAGACTCCGTCTTCTTTCCGGCTGAGTTTCTTGCAGGAAAAACAACTTATGCACCCCGAGAACCTTAGGTCGTAAAGTTGCACCAGTTCCGTCTCTGCACCTACGGATTTTGCCCCACTAAGGGCGTTTTCCAGCAGGGTGACCGTATTCCATTTCTTCTTTCGTGGACTACCATTAAATGCCATTACTCGCATGATAGATCTCCTTTTTTTTGTCATTCAAACGGGAACCGGTCCTTTTTCAAACCGCATTTATGATCAGGTTGCCTTGAGAAAGGAGTTGTTTGCGTTTTATCTAAAGATAAGGAAAACAGATTTTTTTACATCCTTAATCAGGTTCTTATCCTGAAGTATGGTTTCAAGTTCGCCAGGATCGAGATGGACGGCGCCGCACTCCTCATTGACACATATATCGATGACGCATTTGCCTTTCTGGACTTCCACCAGACTGTCCGTTCCACATCGAAAACAGTGATACTTATGGTCCTCCCTGTATTGCTTGGCAGTTTCCTTTTCGGATTTTTCTCGGAGTTTCCTGATTTGTTCCGCTTGTTGCTGTTGGAAAAAAACCTCTTCGTTGTCTGCACATTTTAGAATGATTCGATCTTTTGCTGCCATACGACCTCCTTAGAAAGACCAACATGATCCATGATTTTTTAGACGCGTCTTTAGTGCAGTTAACTGACAACTGTTTTATATCCAAATTCGATGATGGTGTCAAACCCGTTTGCATGATCATAAAATTTGCTCCTGATTTACCTGTCATCAAGGTTAACCCTATCGTTGCATAAAAAACATGACAAGGGATTCTAGAAAGCAATAATAACAAGAATCTTGACGCAATTCGAGACTATTTCTGGAAATAACCAAATGTGAATTCCAAGCTAATCCATTCAATTTGTCATGTTTTCTACCCTCCTGCCTTTGCTGAAGCTTCGGCAAGGCAGGTCGGGAAAGTCGAGGGTACCGCATCTCCTTTGTTGCCTGCCGGGCCGAAGCCTTGGCGAAGGCTGGTCAAGGGTTCGCGGTAGTTTACTACAGCTTCACCCTTGACGCCGCGGATCTGCAGCATCCTCAACTTTTGCAACGTTAGGGTTAAGTGCTGATATGATTCTCTATAGTTATATTTACACCCTGCATTTACCTATGATAGACTTCCAATTCGGTTCAATTTCTGGTGACATGCAAACATTTCCTCATATGCGAAGAAGTTTTGTTTACAAACGCACCGTCACTTGAAAATGAGCAGCCCTCGGCCATGAGCTCGGGCCGAATGGCGAGCGCATTCCCCGTGGCTTGTTGGAGCGTAGCGGAAATCCCGCTCATCGGGGCCAAGGGGAGCTTCAATATTCTAATGCCATTTTCATAATCATTTCAGGTGAATATGATGGAAGATATGGAAAGAACATTGACAATATCATGGGATGCTCCACAGCTTCAGGAGTGGAGTGAAGGTTTGGTTACAGGTCTGGATTATCTGAAAGAATTGAAGGATGGCAGGATAAATCCACCTCCTGTCGGAATACTCGTGGGTTACAATATTTGTGAGGTCCGATTCGGTTATGCCGCGTATGAGCTTATCCCCGGTGAATATCATTACAACCCATTTGGGACGGTTCATGGAGGGATTATTTCAACTCTCCTGGATACGACAATGACCTCGGCTATCATCACAACCCTTGATAAAGGAAAGAGGTGTTCAACCTCTGATGTCAAAGTGAGCTTTATTAAACCTGTAACCATTGAGACAGGTCCCTTGAGATGTGAAGCAGAGCCTATTCATGTGGGAAATAGTCTGGCTATAGCGGAAGGAAGGGTAATGGATAAGGATGGCCAGCTATACGCCCATGGAGTGAGCACCTGTTTGATTTTTTCCACATGACAATCTCTTGCCCTTGAAGGCCCTTGAAGCGAAGCGAAGGGCACGACGTTTCGTGACCATCACAAGGGGGCCTTGGTGCCTTCCAGTCCTGCCCCTCCTAGGGTTGATTTTGGTTTATGAATACACCATCCGCAAGACTCACCCTCCTCAGATCAGGGTCTTCGACTACCGAAAAAATCCTCTATCCACTATCTTGTGTATTTTTTTCTTGACCCACTATATATTGTATTATATGCTTCATGTTGGTGTAGTGGGCAAAATCCATCTGTCTTTTGTTATTGAAACACATTTCCGTTCATGAGGAGGATTGACAAATGATTCTAACAAAAGAGCAACTCGAGTTTTTGGAGGGAATTGTAAATGATGGGATAGCCAGCCTTGAAGAAGACTGGGAACTGAAACTGGGAAGCCTAGGCAGAGAATCTAAGGCCGCGGCTAATTCAAACGGAGGATCTCCCTCTTTTCTAAACGATGATTTCTTAGGCTGGCTGACGAGTATACGTGCACAACAGGTATATTCAGATACTCTAAACCCAAACCACGAGGAGAATTGGCTAATAGGTGAACAAATAGCAGCAATACAGATATTTGACGCCTGGCGGGCGGCGTGTAAGGAGAGGAATAAGTGTAAACAATTGCCTGAATGGTTTTATAAGTATTTGAAAAAAATAGATATTCAGAAGCTGAAGGAGCACAAAGCCTATTTGAGATGGAAAAGTCGTGATGAGAATACGGAGCATGATGAAGTCGATGAGAAGCGGCATTATTACGACGGTTGCGCTGATATTTTTGACCTGCCTTCAATTTGCAAAAAGTCTGAGAATAAACACAAGTTGAGAGAATGCAGCTACGCTGAAATATTAGACCTGATTGACAGGCGAAAACAGAGGACGGATCGCCGCCGGAGTGAAAATGGTGTTGAGGTAAATTTGAGGTCAGGATCTGAACGTAGAAAGAATGACATTAACGGATGTCTGACACAATATTCATGATTCTCTTCAGATGTTCATAACGTGAACAGGATCAGCCCGTTATTGCTTGTTTTTCGGATATATGAAGGACTGCATTTTCGGCGGCGATTCGGCCCGAGTTGATGGCAAATCCGAAGGCACTGCCGGTACACGATATAATGTAATATAGTCTGTACTTTTTCATTATAAACGCTCGAATCGCATCAAGGTTGCTGTTGTTGCCTCGGCAATTCCTTGTCATGTTTTTTTTGCAGCAATAGGGTTGTCTTTCCCCTTGATCAGGCCTTTCACAAAAGTGACGATCTGCTCCGGCATTTTCGCCTGGGGAAGGGCGAGGAGAAGGTCATAGAGGCTCGTTAATATTCTCATATAGTTTTGTTTCAGCGACAGGGCCCTGAGTTCGGAGAGGGAAAAGGTATTAAATATGGCCCGAAGTGCCGTCACAGCAAAATTGACGCTCATATCCCGGCCCGAGAGAAAGGAGATAATGAAGTCTTCATCAAGGCTGCTCATGGAACCAATGGCCTTGTTGAGCATTGGGTCGGTGAATTTAGAGAGCATGTCAGAGATCATCAGGTGTATTTCGATGCCTGGAGTCTTGGAACCCAGTACTTCCTTTTTGTAGTCTTTCAGGGCTGCCCCATGATTCAGGTGTCTTGATATGAAATCGGCAAGAATCTCAGATTCCTCAAGACACCTTGAAAATGAAAAGCCTGAAGAGGGGAGAGGGGTATTACAGGAATCCCCTATAAAGAGAAAACGTTCGACGTTCGTATGGCTTTGTGGGCCAAGGGGAATGTTGCCCATTTTGGTTTCATAGATCTCTCCGTCAAGATCCCTGGCTTCCATATACCATTTTAGTTTTTCCGTCTTCTCCTTCAAATTCCAGCCTGTCAGGGATGAAAAGAAGAAGGTCCCAACCATCATCAGATCCTCTTCAAGTGGAACCGTCCAAAAGTAATCAGAGCCAGGGAAAAAGGAATCATAGAGGAATAATTGGTTATCATTCTTGTGACTGGCGTTTTTCAGAAAGAAGGCCAGGCAACCCATATCCAGGGTTTCGTTTTTCCGGCCATAGCTTCGTAAGATCGACGATTCTCTTCCCATGGCATCGATGGCAAGCTTCGCTCTATAGGTGCCTTTGGTGGTCCTGATCTCAATGTCTTCCTCATTTCTTATGGAATAATTGAGAAAAGGTTCTTCATCCTTTATGATTGCACCGTTGCTTTTTGCCCTTTGCAGAAGCAGTTCCAGTGCCCTTTCCTCATCAATGGGAGAAATGAAGTCCTTGCTTTCAAACGAATAGCTGTTTCCGAGGTAGCAGGAGAAGATCACCTTCGAAAATCGATTCCTGACGCATTCATGGAGCTCGTATTTTTTGATTATATGGTCAAAGGTAAGCCAGGTCTTTTCAGTAGAGCAGATTTTACCTTTCTCAAGAAGTAGGAGGGG
>CAZCCX010000166.1:0-5356 GCA_964497115.1 uncultured Desulfobacteraceae bacterium | reverse complement strand
TATTCAATGCCCGGGTTATTCGAGCCGCCACGAGATCTGGAATACACTCCATCACGATCATAAAGACACCCGCCTCTTCAAGGTCCTTAGCAGATTTCACGAGCTGATTGGCACTTTCGGCGTCTTTGCCCTGCACTTTAAAGCCACTCAGTTTGGTCGCGGTCTGAGGCGTGAGCCCTATGTGTCCACAGACCGGGATCCCCGCTGTGACAATGGCCTTTACCACAGGGGCCATTTCGGTTCCCCCTTCAAGCTTGACACTGTCACAGGCCCCTTCTTTCATAAATCGCCCAGCGTTTTCTATGGCCTGTTCTATGCTGACCTGGTACGACATGAAAGGCATATCACCGATAATGAAGCTGCAATGGACTCCTCTGCCGACTGCTTTACAGTGGTGGATCATCTCGTCCATGGTCACAGGAACCGTTGAATTATATCCCAGCATCACCATGCCGAGAGAATCCCCCACCAGAATCGTGTCAATCTCGGCCTGGTCCACAAGGCTACCCGTCGGGTAGTCATAGGCCGTCATCATGGTAATCTTTTGTCCCGCCATCTTCTTCTGCTGCAACTCCGCGATCGTTACTTTCTTTCTCTCCATTTCGAACCTCCTTTTTGTTTGGGGGGCTTCCCCTGAATTATACTCATTATGGTCATAAATCAACAGGCATAAAATTGCAGACAAAAAACCCTGAGGTGTAACACCGCAGGGTTTTCCTTCTTAATCCGCTCAACGGAGAGAATGCGTAAGAAGAGAATAGGGAGAAAAATGTGCTTAATTCTTTCCCGTCCCAGTCACCGGATATTGGAGATCCAGGCGGCGTCACACACGTCATTCAAATTGTGTTTGGGTTGAGAACGGCCTCAAGTTCCATGTCCCTCAAGAGGATCATGTTCCATCCTGACCATGGCCTACTTATACAAAATCCGGATAAGTGTGTCAAGCTGAAGATTATGTTTGATGTATTGAAAAAATCATTATATAATAATAAGTTACATCCCTTATTGCACACATCTGATATTGGCGGAAGATCGACTGGACAAGAGAACGGGATTCTGAAAAGAAAAAGTGTAGTAGGAAGGAGTTGCATGGAGACATCCTGCCATTACCATCCCACCCAACCTGCACAATGGGTTTGTCCGAACTGTGAAGTCAATTACTGTGCGGATTGTATTGATACACGAGTTGTCAATCAGTACGGAAAGAAGAATGTCTTTCATTTTTGCCCTGAGTGTAATATCAACGCGGAAAGGATAGCGTTTGAAGATACAGTCATCCCTTTTTGGAACAGGCTTCCGCAGTTCTTTGCCTACCCGTTTCATCTTCGCCCCCTTGGGCTGATCATCGTCCTAAACATAGCCTCTCTCATTTTCTCTAAACTGTGGTTGTTCGGTTTTTGGGGCAGTCTATTCGTTACGGTAATCTTTTTCAAGTATGCCTTTGCTTCCCTGAGAAACACGGCGAATGGAAGTTCTTCTCCACCGAAAATAGACTCAAGCCTTATGTTCGAAGATTTTTCGATTGTCTTCAAGCAAGTCTTGATTTTTGTTGTCTTGGCTTTTGCTTTCGTAAAGATCACTCAAATGGGCGGGTTAGTCATCGGAGGCGTGTTCCTGTGTTTCGCGATCTTATTTATTCCTGCAATGGTGATCGTGCTGGTGGGCACGGAAAGCCTGTTACAATCGATTAATCCGTTACTCTTTGTGGGAATGGCCTGGCGAATAGGGTGGAGCTATCTGTTGATGTATTTCTTTCTTATCCTTTTAGGTGCCGCTCCGGCCGTGATTGGGCGGTATATAACGGGCTATCTCCCTCCCACCCTATATGAGTTCTTAACCAACGTGGTGGAAAGCTACTATATGATCATATCCTATCATTTGATGGGGTATGTGATTTTCCAATACCATGAAGAGATCGGTTACGATGTAGATTTTGCAGACGAAGAACTCCCTTCGAAAGAAGAACCAACGGAAAAGGGTGAGGCGGACAGACTCCTCAGCCAGGTCGACAGACTGATCAAGGAGGGGAAGCTGGATGATGCGATTCTCTTGATAAAGAGTGAGACACATGGGGTTATTTCAGATCTGAATCTGGCCGAACGCTATTATAATCTTCTTAAGGTTCGGGAAGAATTTCCGGATATGCGGAAGCATGGGAAGGTCTATTTGGATCTTCTGGCAAAAGGAAATCAGAAGAAGAAGCTAAACGAAGTCTATTCAGAATGCGTTTCCCAGGACGAGAAGTTTTCACCAAAGGCCACTACCCTAATAAAGGTGGCCGGCAGTCTGAATGAGTCGGGGAAACCTGAGGAATCCATCAGGGCGTACAATCGTTTTGTCAAGGCAAACCCTGAAAACCCGCTGGTCCCGAAGGCCTATTTCCTCGTTTCAAATATCTTTAATGAAAAGCTGAACAACCCGGGGAAGGCGGCGCGTATTCTCAAAGGTGTGATCAAGAAGTATCCAAACCATGACATTATCCCCCATGTCCAGAGATATCTGAGCCAGATCAAGGTGTCTTAACCCAGAGTCTTTAATAAGCGTCGCGCGATCCGGGCCTCTGGTGATTGGGGATATTTGCGACCAATGATTGCCAAACACTTCTTCCCTTTGTCCTTCATTCCTTTTTCAAGATAGGCTTGTGCCAGCTTCAGTATGCCGGTGGGAAGTTTCTGGAATTCGGGCCGACTTTTCAGAAGAAGGGCTATGATTCTCTCTGATTCTTCTATGTACCCATGTGATGAGAAGGTAGAGGTAATCTGGAGCAGGAGGTCAGGGCTGAGCCTCAGTTTTTTTGAGATGCCTCGGTATTCTTCATACATCTTATGGAGTGTTTCATGGCCCTGATCGTCATTAATGCATTGGAGCAACAGCCTGGCCGCGGTTTTATGGAAACGGTCGTCATCCGGTTTCAGTTTGTCGATATTGAAAAGGTGGCTTAGGGCGGCGCGGTTATGGGGATCGATCGTGAGGACCTCTTCCAAAAGAGGCCGGGCACTCTGCATATCCAACCGTCTGATACACTCCAGTGCCTGTCCAAGCAAGGGGGCAATCTTCTCCTTTGGGTCCTCCGCAAATACCTCGTCACTAACTCTACCCAAGAATTTTAGGTTGAGATAACCCAAAACGGCACCACTTGCCAGACCCCCGATATGGGCCACATAAGCGACCTGGCTGACGCCGCCAAACAATAACTGAATAATTTCTTTTGCTATCCAGATGGGGAGGAGAGTGACTGCAGATATCTTGGCATAGTTGAAATAGAAGCCTAATGAATAGAAGACTTTTATCTTCTTTTTTCCGTATAATACCGTGTAGGCACCCATGAGCCCGGAGATGGCCCCGGAAGCGCCCACAAGCGGTACGGTACTGTCCGTGTAAATCAAACCAAACGACCAGGCCGCCAGAACACCCGTTAGAAGATATAGTGAAGTATAGAATACCCTTCCACAACCCAATTCAAGAACACATCCCACCAGCCAGAGGAAGATCATGTTTCCCAAAAGATGCATAAAGCCACTGTGGAGAAACATATAGGTAAAGGGAGTTACAGCGCTCCTTTCCGAGGGTTTGTACCCGTATTTTTGAACCACGGTATTGGAGACAATCCCCTCATATTCTTCTCGAAGGCCCTTCCATTCGGCGTACTCCGGATCTTTTGGTGTGATGATTTCGTCTTTGAGCAGTTTTTTCATGAAGACGTCGTCTTTTTGCATGTTCGCCCAAAGGCGCACAACGGCATCTTCATCTAATTCCCCTTGAGTTGAGGTAGTGCTTTTCTCACCATGCTTGCCACTTAGATAGGCTTGGTATCTTGAGGTTTCGATCTTTCCAAGTCCCGACTCAAAATAGAACTTTATGGCTCGAGAATACAGCTCACCATCATTTGATTGAAGAGCAAAGTAGACAAAACAGTTGACTAGAATGATGGCAATGGTGATTAAAGGGGGGTTTCGCTTGCTGATTTTGCCGGTAAGCGGGATGATTAGCATGACAATCCTATTGGTTCAATGTCTGCCTTCATGGCTGTTTTCGAGATCTCATTTGTTGCATCAAATAGATCAGACCAAAAACGGACAACCCTATGAGGGCGGTCCAATAACGTTTTTCATGGGGCATATGGAGCCATTGGGCAATGAGATCCGGTCTCATGAGGATGAGGGTTACACTCAAGAGCAAGGGGATTTCGTAGACTCGGTTTTTGGCGACAAACCAACCCTGGGTCGCCGAGGCAAATGCAAAGTTCCCCAGACAGGCCATGGCAAAGATAAGGAGGGCCTGAAGCCAGCTTGTTATTCCGTGAAGAATCAGATCGCTGTTGAAGATAAACATAAAGGGCAAAATGGCGGTTCGAATATCATACATGAACCCTTGCAGTCCTGTGGGAATTGGAGGTGATTTGGCAATGGCCGATGCCGCATAGGCTGCCAGACCCACAGGGGGTGTATCATCGGCCAGGATTCCGAAATAGAAACAGAAAAGATGGGCGGCCATCAGAGGGACGACAAGTCCCATGCCTCCTCCCAATTCGACAATAACCGGCGCGGTGAGAGAAGCCATTACAATGTATGTCGCCGTGGTGGGGAGTCCCATTCCGATGATGAGGCTGGCAACGGCCGTGATGAGGAGAAGGAGATAGACACTCCCTCCGGATAGGACATCAATCACTTCAGTAATCAGACCGCCGAGGCCCATGGCGACCACGCCGACGATGATGCCTGCGGATGCTGTGGCCAAGGCGACAGGGCACATGTTCTGAGCGCCCCGTGACATGGCCTCCACAATCTCCACAATGCCTTTTCTAAAAGCCGGGCCCAGGGGCCGTTCTTCAAGAAAGGCCCTTATGGGATGCTGAAAAAGCATGATCACGGCCATGACGCAGATTGCATTAAATGCGGCCATCTCCGGTGAGTGGCGAGCAATAATCAACTGATAAAGGAGCACAAAAATGGGGACAAGAAAGTGAACTCCACTCATAAGGGTTTTAAGGAAGGGCGGTCGTTCATTCCGGGTGAGTCCTCGCAACCCTAATTTTGACGCCTCGATATGTGTGATATAGAAAAGGGCGGCATAGGATGCAAATGCGGGAATGGCCGCTGCCTTAATCACCTCCAGATAGGGAACATTGACATATTCAGCAATAATGAATGCCGCAGCTCCCATGATCGGCGGGGCAAGTTGACCGTCCGTGCTGGCTGCCACTTCGATGGCCGCCGCCTTTTTGGGAGGGTATCCAACTTTTTTCATCAGGGGGATGGTAAACGTCCCGGTTGTGACGATATTGGCAATACTGGAGCCCGAAACAAGGCCTGTCAACCCACTGCCCATGACCGCGGCCTTGGCAGGACCCCCTTTG
>CAZCCX010000165.1:0-5371 GCA_964497115.1 uncultured Desulfobacteraceae bacterium | reverse complement strand
CCGTGAGGGTGGGCGCACCGTAGGTGCGGGCGTTATTAGTGAAATCTACGAGTAGGGACTCTGCTTCTACAACAGTAAAGGGACATCATGGATAAAGGGATAGCCAATCAGAAGATTCGTATTAGACTAAAGGCTTATGACCATAAGCTTCTGGACCAGTCAGCTATGGAAATTGTCGAAACAGCAAGAGAGACTGGTGCAAAAATTGCTGGCCCCATTCCTCTTCCTACAATGATTAACAAATACTGCGTGTTGAGATCTCCCCATGTCAACAAGAAATCTCGGGAACAATTTGAAATAAGGACCCATAAACGGCTGCTGGATATTTTGGAGCCGACTCAGCAGACTGTTGATGCCCTTATGAAGCTTGACCTTGCTGCCGGCGTGGATGTTGAAATTAAACTGTAAATAGCGAAATACGGATATTTGATAATGGGTAAGAAGCTCATTGGGAAAAAATTGGGGATGACACGTTATTTTGTTGAAGATGGCGTGAGTGTTCCCGTGACCATCATAAAGGCCGGGCCCTGTGTCGTTATCCAGAAGAAGAGCTTGGAAAAAGAAGGATATGAGGCCATTCAGGTGGGGTTTGAGGCGCAAGAGGAGAAGCGGATCAATCAACCCTTGAAGGGCCATTTTAAGGCCGCTGGGGATCTCTTTTTTAGGTATTTAACGGAGATTAGAGTGGACGATGCCGCAGCGTTTGAAGTCGGACAAGAGATCAAATCGGATATCTTCGAGATTGGGGATGTGGTTCAGGTCTCCGGTAGGAGCAAAGGTCGGGGCTTCACCGGTGTCATGAAACGGTGGGGTTTTTCCGGAGGCAGGAAGACCCATGGCTCTCGGTCTCACAGAGTTCCCGGGTCCATCGGTATGAGTGCGACACCCGGAAGAGTTTTTAAAGGGAAGAAGCTTCCCGGTAGAATGGGAAATCAGAAGGTAACGATTAAGAATTTAGAGATTTTGGATTTGAGACCCGAACAGGATGTCATCGCCCTGAAAGGCTCTGTTCCTGGGAGTCGGAACAGCCTGGTCGAAATTGTCAAAATTTGAATGCTATTGCTAACATGGGTTGAGAGATCTAATGGCCATCATTGACGTATACAATTTAAAGGGTGAAAAGACGGGTCAAGCGGAATTGAATGAGGACGTCTTTAACGGGCGTATTAAGACACACATTCTCCATCAGGTGATTACAGGCCAGCTTTTGAAACGAAGATCAGGGAGTGCCTCTTCAAAAGGCCGTTCGGAAGTGAAGAGTTCCGGCGCCAAACTCTGGCGTCAGAAAGGAACGGGTAGGGCCAGGGTGGGTGATGCCGCGTCACCCACGAGAAAGGGTGGAGGCGTCGTCTTTGGTCCCACCCCGCGAAAGTATATTCACAAGACACCAAAAAAAGTCAAGAGATCTGCTGTGCGCATGGCACTGTCGGATAAATTCCAGACTGATCGGCTGGTCGTTGTCGATTATTTTGAGCTTCCCGAGATCAAGACCAAAAATTTTGTTGAAGTGATGGGTAATTTCAAAGTCAGCCGGGCGTTGATCGTGACGAAAGACCAGAATGAAAATCTAGAGAGATCATCCAAGAATATTCCTTGGGTAAAGGTGATGAGACACGAAGGACTCAATGCCTATGACATCCTGAGGTATGATCATCTCTTTTTGGATCAATCCGCGATTGGCGGCATAGAGGAGGCGTTGATTTCCTAATGGACCTATACAAAGTCATCAAGGCCCCTCTTATCACAGAGAAGGGGACCGGGTTAAAAGAACTCCACAGCCAGATCGTATTCAAGGTGGACAGAAGGGCCAACAAGGTGGAAATCAGGCACGCGGTGGAGACCCTCTTTAAGACCAAGGTGTCGGACGTTAAAACCATGAATATGAAGGGTAAGACCCGCAGGATGGGAAGGAATATAGGGAAAAGGACGGATTGGAAGAAGGCAATTGTCAGACTTGCTCCAGGAGAGAACATCGAATTTTTTGAGGGAATGTAGACTGAGCATGGGCATCAAAAAACACAAACCAACCTCACCGGCTCGAAGATTTCAGACGTCGTCCAGCTTTGAAGAGATCACACGTAAGAGTCCTGAGAAGGCGCTCCTGAGACCACTGAAGAAGAGCGGGGGGAGAAACGCGCTGGGCCGCATGACGATCAGACACCGCGGGGGCGGTCACAAACGTCAATACAGAGTCATTGATTTTAAGCGGGACAAGGATGGTGTGCCGGCACGTGTTACAACCATTGAATATGACCCCAATCGTTCTGCCCGCATTGCGCTCCTGCATTATGCGGATGGTGAAAAGAGATACATTCTCGCTCCTCTGGGGCTCCAAGTCGGTGATCGAGTTCTCTCCGGAGAGGGGGCTGAGATCAGACCTGGAAATGCGGTGCGGCTAAGGGACATGCCCTTGGGGACACAGATTCACAATATAGAATTAAGTGCAGGCCATGGCGGACAGATGGTGAGAAGTGCCGGAGGCTACGCCCAACTGATGGCCAAAGAAGGAAAGTACGCCCAAGTGAAACTGCCATCGGGGGAGGTCCGAATGGTCTCTCTCGAGTGCAGAGCGACCCTGGGGCAGATTGGACATTTGGAACATGAGAACATTAGCCTTGGCAAGGCAGGCAGGAATCGATGGAAAGGTAGAAGGCCTCGTGTCCGTGGAGTGGCTATGAACCCGGTCGATCATCCCCATGGGGGTGGAGAAGGAAAATCCTCCGGAGGCCGTCATCCGGTTACACCTTGGGGTGTGCCCACAAAGGGATACAAGACGAGAGTCAAGAAATCGAGCGATAAGTATATCGTTAAGAAACGGAAATAGGCACGCGAATTTCAAATATGTTTGGCTGGAATAAGGAGGGACAGGTTTGCCGCGATCATTGAAAAAGGGACCTTTTGTTGATGATCACCTTCTGAAAAAGGTCACTGAGGCAACGGAAACCCGCAGTACGAAGATAATTAAGACCTGGTCGAGGAGATCTACGATCCTCCCTGAATTTGTTGGTCTTACTTTTGCCGTACATAACGGGAAAAAATTCTTGCCTGTGTTTATTGCTGAAGACATGGTGGGACATAAGTTGGGGGAATTCGCACCAACCAGAGTGTTTTACGGACATGCCGGTGACAAGAAGTCCCGCCTGAGAGGGAAATAATGGAATCAAGGGCAGTGGCGAGGTACATCAGAATATCGCCTCGAAAAGTCAGACTGATTATGGATGAGATCAGAGGAAGGAAAATAGAAGAGGCGTTGAATCAGCTCTCTTTTGCCCCGCAAAAAGGGGCCTTCATCCTTAAAAAGCTAATCAATTCCGCAGTCGCTAACGCTGAACAGAATTTTGAGATGGACGTGGACAAACTCTATATTAAACGGATTTTTGCCGACGAAGGCCCCACTCTAAAGAGATTTCGGCCTCGAGCCATGGGTAGAGCCGCGAAAATAAGGAAAAGGACAAGTCATCTGACCGTGGTTCTGGATGAGATTTAGAGGACTTATGCTTGTCGAGTTTTTGAGAGAACAACGATGGATAGGGTGAATATGATGGAGGTGGGTTTTGGGACAAAAGGTTAATCCGATCGGCTTCAGGTTGGGCATTCACAGAGATTGGGACTCTAGATGGTTCGCCAGGAAGGAATACAAGGACTTTGTTCTGGAAGACTATCATATCCGACGTTTTTTGAAAAAGAGACTGTCCCAAGCCGGGGTTTCCAAAATTGAGATTGAAAGAGCTGCCAGCAAAGTGAGGGTCAAGATCCATACGGCCCGGCCCGGTTTGGTGATTGGTAAAAAAGGGGCGGAAATCGAGAATCTGAAGCGAGAGCTGGAGAAAAAAATCAATAGAGAAATCATTCTCGATATTCAGGAGGTCCGAAAACCTGAAGTAGATGCCCAATTGGTGGCCGAGAATGTGGCCATGCAGCTTGTTCGACGCATCTCATTTCGAAGGGCTATGAAGAAGAGTGTCAGTTCTGCATTACGGTTCGGTGTTCTGGGAATAAAGATTGCTTGCAGCGGCCGACTGGGGGGGGCCGAGATGGCGCGTAGAGAATGGTACCGAAAAGGTAGAGTCCCTCTCCACACCATTAGAGCCGATATAGACTATGGTTTTGCCGAGGCTTTTACGACTTACGGCGTAGTAGGGGTAAAGGTCACGCTGTTCAAGGGTGAGATCTTACCCGAGAAGAAAGGTTAGGAACTCTTGTGCTAAGTCCAAAAAAAGTTAAGTACCGAAAGAAGCAAAAAGGGCGATTGAAGGGGAAGACCATTAGTAAAGGGGGCACGCTGGAGTTCGGTGACTTCGGCCTGCAGGCCTTGGAATGCGGCCTTATGACGTCCCAGCAGATTGAGGCTGCTCGAGTCGCTATGACTAGACACGTGAAACGCGGAGGTAAGATCTGGATTCGAATATTTCCCGATAAGCCCCTTACCAAGAAGCCTGCAGAAACAAGAATGGGCAAGGGCAAGGGGGCCCCTGAGTCATGGGTGGCTGTGGTGAAGCCCGGAAGGATATTGTACGAAATGGAAGGTGTGGGAGAGAGTGTCGCAGCAGAGGCCTTCCGGCTTGCCGGTCACAAACTGCCGTTTTCCACAAGATTCGTGACCAGGAGGTAGTCATGTTGAAGACAAAGGATTTGCGTGATTTAAGCGTTGAAGAATTGAAGGAGAAAGAAGAAGAATTCAATAAGGAGCTATTCAACCTGAAGATCCAGAAGGCGACGGGGCAGCTTGGTAATACAGCCATCATTGGAAAGACAAAGAAAGACCTAGCCCGAGTCAAAACCGTGCTTAGAGAGAGCGCATTATTAAGCGGTACAGATGGATAGGAATTGACATGACACAAAGAGGCGTGAAGAAAAGGCTTACGGGAATCGTGGTTGGTAACAAGACGGATAAAACAGCCGCAGTCCTGGTCAGTCGGCTAAAGAAGCACGAGATCTATAAGAAATATGTGAGAAGACAAACCAAGTACTTGGTCCATGACCCACAAAATAAATGCCTGGTGGGTGACAGGGTGAGGATCATTGAGACGCGTCCTATCAGTAAGAAAAAGAGATGGCAGTTGCTAGAGATTGTAGAGAGAAGTGTGATTGATGAAACAAAAGAAGACAATAACAGCTCAATGGAGCAGGCATCGTGATACAGGCCGAAACGAAATTAAACGTGGCAGATAATTCCGGAGCAAAATTGCTCCTGTGTATTAAAGTGCTGGGCGGGTCCAAGAGGAGATACGCCAGTGTGGGTGATCTGGTGGTGGTCACCGTGAAGGAAGCCATACCCAATTCCAAGGTCAAAAAGGGAGAGGTTATGAGGGCAGTAATTGTTCGTACTGCAAAGGAAATCCGCAGGCTAGACGGCTCATACATCAAGTTT
>CAZCCX010000164.1:0-5372 GCA_964497115.1 uncultured Desulfobacteraceae bacterium | reverse complement strand
TAGAAAAACGAAAACGCTAAATGCAACAACCAATCTCTTACATCTCATTTTAGTTTCCTCCCTGTTCTTCAAAAAGCGATCTCTCCGTCGGCAGGTTCTTAATAAGGACTACATAGCAGGAACGATTCGTCACAATCAAAATTTGCTATGTGTTTCTTCAGATTTTGGCAAGCTGACCTTATCGTTGCAAAAGTCGAGGATGCTGCTCTTAGATCCCGCTCATCGGGGAGATTCGCGGCGTCAAGGGTGAACATGTTTTTTTATGCAACGGTAGGGTTGATTCAAGCCCTGTTCAGAGTTACATATTCATTAGAATAGAGGTCCCGAGATGTCAATGTTAATAAGGTTTTAACAGGTTAAAACAGGATGGTTCAAAAAACGTAGGAGATTCGAAAATAAGGGCTGACAATTAGAGGTACAAAGCCCAGACCACAGAACACCGCCAAAAAACCCCTGCCTCTAAGGCTTGTCCTCCAGGTCAAACACTTCCATTTCAATTTTTGCTTTTCAATAGTATTTTTAATTTTACATTTATTTGCATCATTTTATTAAATTTTCTCATGTCCTAACATTATCATTCTATCATGAGCTGCTCTTTTTCTTTTCTCTTCCAATTTACTCCACTCCGCCTTGAAGTCTGTCATCTCCTTTTCCAGCCTTGACTTCTCCCCAAGGTACTCACCTTTGTGTAGGGAGGTCTCTGACTGCCTTTTCTTCAGTTCCTTAACTCGGGCCTTGATCTCTCTCATGTCGCTGAGGGCCGCCACCTCATCATCAGAGGGCACTTCAGCCTTTTTACAGCAGTCGCTGTTGTTGGTGGCACACCCGATCTTTTCTTCTGTGCGCTCTGTTTTCATGATGATCCCTCCTTATGGTTAAATATTGGTAAATTTGCTCTTTTTCTCGGTATGCGTTCAAAAAAGGATCTAACTACTTGTTGACAATCAAATCATCGAATTATACTCTTACAATATACATTAAATCCTGCTTACCCTGGGATGATTTGCCATCCCAAAAAAACCGAAAAGGAAATGAGAGTTATTAGACCATGAGACTATCGACCCGAGGTCGTTATGGAACACGACTGATGCTTGAACTTGCCAAAAACTATGGTGAAGGGCCCATAAGTGTATCCGATATCTCAAAGAATCTGAACATCCCTGTCAAATACTTGGAACAATTGATCATTCCCCTAAAGAAGGCCTCTCTGGTCAGCAGTGTCAGAGGCCCAAAAGGCGGACACATGCTTTCCCGTCCTGCAGAGGAAATCAGCTTATGGCATATTCTCACTCTCTTAGAAACCAAGTTCTCCTTTGTTGATTGTCTGACGGACGACGGAGTTTGTGAAAATGTCGCAACTTGCCCCATACGGCCATTTTGGAGCGAGGGATTTAAGGGCATGCGGGAACTCTTCAGGGAAACCAGCCTGCTGGATGTCCTCTTTTCTTCTGAAGGCTCTCAAAGGCCTTCCATCCGGAGTCC
This sequence comes from uncultured Desulfobacteraceae bacterium, assembly GCA_964497115.1. GTDB lineage: Bacteria > Desulfobacterota > DSM-4660 > Desulfatiglandales > HGW-15 > JAFGFY01. The sequence goes on along the minus strand of CAZCCX010000164.1, from coordinate 3,890 downwards.
CGTGGACTAATCAGGACCTGAATGCATCTGCCCCATTTGAAGGAGACTCTTGTGGAACCTGTAGGATCCATAGATTTTGACCTGCGCCAGCTTGAAATTTTCTGTAATGTCGTGGAATTGGGGAGCTTTTCAAAGGCCGCAAATGCGGTTTTTCTGGCACAGGCCTCGGTCAGTGAGAGGATTTCGACACTGGAAAGGATGGTCGGGGCCAAACTCCTGGATCGCCTGGGCAGGCGGGTCGTCCCTACAAAGGCAGGAGAACTTCTATACAAACATGCTGTCTCCCTCCTGAGCATGAAAGAGAAAATTCGCCAGGAAATGGAAAATTTTCTTGGCATAAGACGGGGTGCGATTCATATGGGTGCCAGTACCATCCCCGGCGAATTCATCCTGCCTAGAATTATTGGAAGTTTTAATGAAGAATACCCCTCCGTCTCCGTGGTCTTGGCCATCTCTGATACAAGCGATATAGAAACCCGTGTCCTTGAGGGAAACCTTGAGTTGGGGGTCGTCGGATCGAAGAGTAGTCTTGATAAGCTGCTATACCAAGAACTTTGGAAAGATGAGCTTGTCCTCGCCACCCCTGCTCAGCACCGATGGGCTGGAAAAAAGGAGGTCTCAATTGCAGCGCTTTTTGAAGAACCCTTCATATTGAGGGAAACAGGTTCAGGTACCTTAAGACACATAGAGCGTTATCTCGGGAGCCCCCAATCGAAAACCGGACAATCCCTGCAGGTCGTGGCACGATTTGGCTCATCCACGGCCATCAAAGAGGGGATAAAGGCCGGACTGGGAATATCTATCCTATCATCCCGAGCCATTGACACCGAGGTTAAAGCCGGAATACTGAAGGCATTAAGAGTGAAGGGCCTTTCCATGGTCCGGAGCTTCTATTTGGTCAGGGACAAAAGAAGAACACCCTCTCCTCTTTGCCAGGCTATGCTTGATTTTCTGTTGGCCTCGACCTGATGCTCAGCAAGCTACAAAATCGCTCTGTGATTTTGTTTAATGATCGGTTTTTCCTAACGGAACAGGCTTTTCTATAGGATCTTCCTGTTTGACAAATCGGGCAATCTCCCCTAACTTATGAATTTCTAAGATGTCGTTGAAGAGAGGGATTATGACGGAAGAAAAGCATCAACGTCTTACAGAAACCGTCTCAGGTTCCGGTTGAGCCTCTAAGCTATCTCCAGGGGCCCTGGAGAAGGCTCTATGTGGCTTGGAATTCCCCACGGATGAAAACCTTATAGTGGGCCTGGATAAGGCCGATGATGCCGGAGTGTATAAGTTAGCTGATGATCTGGCCATGATCCAGACTGTGGATTTTTTTACACCCGTTGTGGACGATCCATACGAGTTTGGTCAAATCGCTGCGGCCAATGCTCTAAGCGACATTTACGCCATGGGCGGAACGCCCAAGACAGCTATGAATCTGGTGGCCTTCCCAGCCAACGACATGGACATCGCGATTCTCCGCGAGATCATCCAGGGCGGATTGGAGAAAATGAATGAAGCAGAGGTTGTTCTGGTTGGTGGCCATAGCATAGAAGATAAAGAGCTCAAATATGGTCTATCCGTCACTGGTTTCGTCCATCCGGACCATATTCTCACCAAAAGGGATCTCAGACTTGGAGATCAATTGATATTGACCAAGCCCTTGGGTATCGGGATCATCACTACGGCCATCAAGGGAGGACTCGCCTCGGAAGAGATCATGAAGACTGCCACTCGGCTTATGGCCACCCTTAACCGCCAAGCGGCGGACGTCATGAAAGACTATCCTGTTCACGCCTGCACAGACATTACCGGATTCGGACTGCTGGGCCATCTCACGGAAATGGTCAAGGATTCGGAATATGGTCTCCAAATTTATGCTGATAGCATCCCCGTTCTTCCTGAAGCCCTTGACTACGCCGGAATGGGCCTCGTTCCCGGAGGAGCTTTTAATAATCGGGAGTTCTATGGACACATGGTGGAAATCGCATCTTCTGTCGACCCCCTTATTCAGGATGTGCTCTTTGACCCTCAGACATCTGGAGGGCTCCTCATTTCCGTGGACGGACACAGTGCAAAGGGTTTGCTCCTGACTTTGAAGGAAAAGGGAGTCCAAGAAGCAACCATGATTGGAGAGGTAGTCTCAAGGTCGAAACAAAAGATCAAGGTTATCTAAATATGACGGTTGAATTGGATTGCCGGGGACTGGCTTGCCCTGCCCCGGTTCTGGAAACCAAAAAGGCCGTTGACACCAATGGGCCAAGCAAAATTGTCGTAACGGTGGATAACGAAGCGGCAAAAGAGAACATCAGCCGGTTTCTCGGCTCACAAGGCTTTGAAGTCTCAATACGTGGAGAGGGAAAAGACTTTCACGTATCCGGCACGAAGACAGGGGGAACTGTCTCCGAAAGCGCAGTCATCGAAGAACAAGAATGGGAAAAGCAGAAGATTATGGTCATGGTCGCCACAGACCGCATTGGATATGGAGACGATGAGCTGGGTAAAAAACTGATGCAGAGTTTCTTGAAAACCCTCCAAGAGATGGGCGACGAATTATGGCGTCTTATCTTTGTCAATAACGGCGTAAAACTGACCATTGGAGCCTCTGAAGCCCTGCCTGATCTCAAAGAACTGGAAGAGCAGGGAATCCATATCCTGGTCTGCGGCACATGCCTCAACCATTTTGATATTTTGGATAAGAAACAGGTGGGAGAGACCACCAATATGCTGGATATCGTCACGGCCATGCAATTGGCTGACAAGGTGATTAATGTATGATCCCTGACGTTGCAAAAGTCGAGGATGCTGTAGATCCAAGGCGTTGAGGGTGGGCTACGACTGAGCTCAGCCGAAGTCAAGCTGTAGTCACATACCGCAAACCCTCGACAACGAAGGAGATGAATCCATGCCGGGCTCAGGTTCTCTGTTAAAGGAACTCTTCTTAACCAAACCTGAATGTGTAATTGGTCTTTCTGAGAGACTTCTTCCGTCGCGAAAGATCAGAGAATACCAGGGCATGTCCCATCTCGCTATGGTGGAGATAGCCGGAAGAGACAGTGTGGCCGCGGCCATAAAGAGTGTGGAAGAAAGAGAGTTCACGGATTTGATTCCCACCTATGCCTACACAGGGACAGAGTATGGTCCATGGTCCAGCATGGAGCGGGCGGTCAGGCGACTGGCTAAGAGACTCCCACAGACCCGTGTGCATGATCCTGTGGTCATGGGGTCTCCAGGTTTCTGGCAGGCATTGAATGGCCGGTTTATCAGCGAGCTTATTTCCGGGTACGGTTTTTACACCCCTTGCGTGGGATGCCATCTTTATCTGCACAGTGTCCGTATCCCCCTTGCTCTGAGTCTACAGAATATTCCTATTATTTCAGGAGAGAGGGAACGACATAACGGTGACATCAAGATCAATCAGACCTTGGAGGTGCTGGATTTCTACCAAAGACTAGCTGAGTTCTTCAATATAGAGTTGCTCATGCCTTTGCGGCATATCAGCGAAGGAAAACAAATTGAAGAGATTCTGGGGTTTGAGTGGCATCAAGGAAAAGAGCAACTGGACTGTGTATTATCCGGCAACTACCGAAGGCTGGATAACAAGGATGTCTTTAGGGATCAAAGTGTCAGAGGCTTTTTGGAGGATTTCGCCGTGCCATGTTCAAAAGAGATCATCGAATCTTATGCTTCAGGGCACATCCCCGATCATACATCAATCGCGGCCAGGATTCTTAGCGGGACTTAATGTTATGTCCCAGGACTAATCCATATCACTCTTGTCCAAAAACGGTGCTGATATCCAAGGGACTGGGGTTTCTTTTCAAGCTCAAACCATTTGTCCGGAGGTGGTGGAACGGCACCTCATTTTTGCATATATGACAGCAGCCCCACAGAAC
>CAZCCX010000163.1:0-5403 GCA_964497115.1 uncultured Desulfobacteraceae bacterium | reverse complement strand
TCGTTGCCTGCCGGACCGAAGCCTTGGCGAAGGCGGGTCAAGGGTTCGCGGTAGTTTACTACAGCTTCACCCTTGACGCCGCGGATCTCCCCGATAGCGGGATCTGCGAGGAGCATCCTCAACTTTTGCAACGTTAGGATAAAGTGATTCGTTACCTGTCATGTTCGCTACGATCATTTTTTCATGGCAGGCTTCCAGGATATCATCCTGGCTTATCGGTTCATTCGCTATCCTCAATCTTTGTAATCTCAGCCACTTTGCTCTCCAAGACCTTGACCTCCGAGAAGACTATTTCAAGATACTCCCTGCTTAGATCATGATCCGGAATTCTGTCTTGCAGTCTTCGAACAAAACCACCGATTACTGTCAATGGATTTCGCAACTCATGTGCGACTCTATTCGCCATTTTACCTAACGCAGCAAGTCTTTCGGCCTCAATCAATTCTTTACTTTTATCTTCCAACTCTTTGGTTCTTTGTTGGACTCTCTTCTCCAGTTCTTGGCTAAGACTATATAGTTTTTCATGTGCTTCATGTAACGCCGCCTCCGACTGCTTTCGCTCTGTTTCATCACTGTAAACGGCCACGATTTCTCCGGAAGGAAGCCTATATATGAAATTGTCTCTCCATCCAGCTATTCTTTCATCTTTGTAGATGGAAAGAGGAAAGTGTTCAGGGACCCCTGTTTCCCAGACTCTCTTGAAGAGGTCAAAAATACCAAACTCTTTAACGGCAGGAAACACTTCTAATACGCTTTTTCCGATCACATCCTTTCTCTTGATGTTTTCGATCTTCTCAGCGGCCCTATTAAAATCTACAAATATGAAATCATCGCCATTCCTCACAGCCCTGTAAACGGCGACTCCGTTGACTGTGTGCTTAACGATTTCCTTATATCTCGCTTCGCTTTCAGCCAGAGTTCCAGCCAATCCCTCACATTCAAGAACTCTTGTTTCCAGGTCTCTGACTTCTTGTTCCAACTCTTCGTAAGTCGGTTTGCCTTCCATTTCAATTCTGTCAAATTCCTCTGGACGCCAGGGAATCCCTCAAAGGATTAATCGGTATTTAAACCAATGCTATGTTTTTCTATTCTTCTCTGTCTTTTGCCTCGAGCGCCGAGGAGACAAAATTTGCAATGCTCTGTTGAGCATTATTGTCTCTCCAGGCGATCCAAGAAAACTCAGCACCCACTTCATAATGTTCCTCAAGAGCATGGCACCAGACTACACTGGCTAATGCCATGATGGGAGATGGAAGTTCTTTCGAGTTCATTTCAATGGCTAATATGGCCTCAGGGTCAAGCTCTTCTTCAGAGGTGAAGCGAATTCCTCCTCCACTCATGTTTGTGGTAACCTGTTGTAGGGCTTCTTTCGGGTCCTTCCCCTTACTCAAGATACGGTAGGTGAACTGCCAGCTTTCATTTAGACGAGGAAAATTTCGTTGATCGGTCATAAATCATCCTTTCTTCTTCTCGAGATTACGAGTATTAGAGTCTATTCAAATAGGTCCTAAATATCAACCAGATAAAGGTCTTCCTGAAAAGTTTCTGTCTTGAACGCATGCTCTTCAGGTGAAGGCACCTGCTTATGGTCACAAGTGTTTGTGTGAAAAGTAGGGGAAGGGGAGCGGTGGAAGGTCATTTGACACGGACTTTCTTGCCAACCATATTGAATCCGAAAAGAAAATGATTAAAATATTCAATTACGGCTTAAAAAAACCTCCTTTCCCAACAGGGGGGAGAATATTCTTTGTTAAGGAGTCAAGACAATGGATAATGGTTCAAGTATTAAAAAATTTGCGGGCGCCTCTCAGTATGTGCTGGATGAAGAGCTGGCAGAAATTATTAATGTTTCCATGGCCTTAGAGATGCCCCTTTTGCTCAAGGGAGAGCCAGGCACAGGAAAGACCCAACTGGCACACGCGATTGCTGGAGCTTTGGACATGAGACTGATCGTCCTGAATGTGAAATCCAGTATGAAGCTGGTTGAGGCCCTTTATCAATATGATACGCTGACCCGTCTCAATGACAGCCGGTTCGGGGATTCCTCAAGAGACGTGAGTAATGTTGAGGAATACATCAAGATGGGAAAGATCGGGCAATCCTTTGTCTCAGATAAACGGGTCGTCCTGCTCATTGACGAGATTGACAAGGCCGACACCGATTTCCAGGATGATATGCTGGATGTGCTGGACCAGATGGAGTTTGATATTATTGAGATCGACAAGACCATCAAGGCAAAGAACAGACCGGTTATTATTATTACCTCCAATGCGAAAAAGGACCTGTCCGATCCCTTTTTGGGTCGCTGCAACTTCCACCACATCGCGTTTCCCGACGCCGACATGATGCGGAAGATCATCCAGGTTCACTTCACGGAGATCGGCAAAGATCTCCTAGACAGTACGGTGAGATGCTTCTATCGCCTCAGAGAATTCAGAAATATCGAGAAGAAACCCGCTACCCGGGAATTGATCAACTGGGTCAGGGCGCTCAGGTCGGATCCTGACTTTAGAGTCAAAGACCTAATCAAAGGAGAGGTGCCCTATCTTGGCGTGCTCTTTAAGAAAAGCGCCGATTATGAGGCCGCCCAGAATGGTGTCGGCCGCTTCAGGGTATGAGACCAGACATATGTTTATTGATTTTTTTTACACATTAAAGAGGGTAGGTGTCCCTGTCTCCCCCACCTCCTTTCTTCGGCTTCAGAAGGCCCTCAGCCTTGGACTCATCAACTCACTGGATGGTTTCTACACAGCTGCCCGTTCCATCCTGGTCAAGAGCGAAAGATATTTTGACCTCTACGATCAGGTCTTTGCTCACACCTTTGAAGGGGCCGAGCTTACGGAACCGGATGAATTCGCCCTCAATGACATGGCTCGCGCCATGCTGGACGAGTGGTTGAGAGATCCGGGCGGAATGGCGGAAGCCCTTGGAGAGGATAAAGATGAACTCTCCAAATTGAGCCCGGAAGAACTTCTCGATTATTTTCTTGAACGGCTCAAAGAACAGACCGAACAGCATCATGGCGGGGGCAAATGGATCGGCACCCACGGCACATCGCCCGTGGGGCATTCCGGGTACCATCCAGGCGGCATGCGGGTGGGAGGTGTTTCCAGGAACAAATCAGCGGTCAAGGTGGCCATGGACCGGCGGTATAAGGATTACTCCCAAGAGGGACCACTGACCCAGGCGCAGATCGGTGAAGCCCTGAAAAGATTACGGAACATGATTCCAGTGGGCGCCAAGGACCAGATCAATATCGACAAGACGATCTATCAGACCATGAAGAATGCGGGGGAAATAGAGATCGTGTTTGACCGGAGCCTCAAGGATAGACTGAAGGTTATTCTGGCCATTGACAACGGCGGGTGGTCTATGGATCCATACATTGAAATGGTCCAGGTTCTTTTCAACTATGCCAGGGCCCAGTTTAAGGATCTCAAGACCTTCTTTTTTCATAACACCATCTACGATTATCTATGGGAAGACCCCAGACGGATACGCAAGCCCTTTGCAGTGGACGATCTGGTACGCCTTGATCCTGATACCCGGTTTATTATTGTGGGCGATGCGAGCATGGCGCCCTTTGAACTGATGGCAACGGACGGGTCCATTCATATCGAAGAGCGATCAGGAAAGCCCAGCCATCAAAGGCTTCAATTCATAGCCGATACCTTTCCATACGCCCTTTGGATCAATCCTAAGATGGCCCTAGAATGGCAATATACCAATACGATCAACGCGATCCGCCAAGTCTTCCCCATGTTTGAATTGACGCTGGACGGCTTGGAAGGGGCCGTGACTCATATGATGAGGAAGCACTAGCGAGGCTCTGCCCGGGATAAGGGACGCATCCGACGCTGGCTATTTTTTCAAGGCCATATCTATTGGCTTCGTAGCTGGCGGTCCAATATTTAGGGTTTGTGAAGTTCGTAGGAGATTCCAAAGTGTTCGAAAGATTCATAGGCGTAAACCCCAAATATTGGACCGCGGTGAAGCCCAGTGGAATTTCTTTTGAGATATGGCCTTGAGAAAACACCCAGCGCCTTATGAGCCACCTTTTATCTGGCAAAGACAATTTTGAGGACGTCTAGAGTCGCCCACCGGTTTCAGCCAAATCCTCAAGTCCCTCCCGATCGATTATCTTGATTCGAGGGCCCTCCAACTCAATATAACCCTGTTTGCTCATCTTGTTGAAGATTCGAGAGAGGGTCTCCGGGATGGTCCCCAGAAGACTGGCCAGTTGGCTCTTGGTAATGGTCAATTCCAGGTCAATGGCGCGCTTTTCTTTTTCACTCAAATAGATGAGATAGGCGCTGAGGCGGCCAGGGACCTCTTTGAGGGAAAGATCATCAATGAGATGAGTAAACCGACGGAGCCTCAAGGACAAGACTGCCAGCATGCTCAGGGCGATGGAGGTATTCTTCTTGATCAAATCCACAAAAGAGTCCCTGGGGAAAAAGAATACCCGACTCTCCTCTACGGCCTCGGCATTGGCTGGAAAATGTTGGCCCGTGAAGACGGCTACTTCGGCGAATGGCTCTCCAGGGCCAAAGAGGTGAAGGATCTGTTCTTTGCCTTCAAAAGAGAGTTTGAATATTTTCACTTTCCCCGTAATGACTACATAAAAGCCTGTCCCATCCTCCCCTTCAGAGAATATGCTCTGGCCCCGTTTGAAAACCTGGTCTGTTACAATCATGGCCAGCTCTTCCTGCTGTTCCTCGGACAGCCCCTCAAACAGGGGAACGGAGGCGATGTGTTTGATGATTTCCATAATCAACCGTTAATCAGCCTCACCAGGTACAATCTGTTAAGTCTTTCCATAGAGGGGGATAATAGGCGGGAATATATCTATTGTCAACGGGGTTGGATAAGGCCGTAGATTGCCCTTTCCATATATTTTCTAATGTTGTATAAGCACGACCAAGACTTGGCATGCTCTAGACGAGTACAAACAAGAGCGTTGCCAAGTTCCGAATTTGAAAATCCGAAACAAATCAAACCTATGAATTTAGATAAGAAAGACTGTTTTGGTGTTTTGCGTATTGTGTTTCCCATTGGGGACAGTGGTTTGAGGGAGTCTCCCCCCGGTTGCTTTCAATGCTCTGAGAGGACGGCTTGCCTAAAGGCTGCCCTGAAAACAAAGGAAGGACTTGAGATGAAAGGGGAGGTCTTGGATCGTACGGCGGCAAGCGGCATGGTGGGTAGGTTTAAGCGATGGTCCCGGAAAAAAGAGCTTCACCGTCTCATGAAGGAAAAATGAAGTGGCTCTAGTGTCGTGTCCTAGAAACAACTTCCATAATTCTGAGCAGGTTCTATGATACGTGGGGGGCATGGGGGTCTCTTTTCAGTTCCACCACCATCTGTCCAGAGGTCGTGGAACGGCACCATAATTTTGCATATTAT